>JAFAOW010000028.1 GCA_019247455.1 Acidobacteriota bacterium
GATCCGCAAATACGCCGCGGCGAATATCTCGCGTTCGAATTCGGACTGGGTCACCATTTCCGCCACGTCGAACTACGAGACGCAGACATCGATCACCGCACTTCGTGCCCGTGCCCGCCAGATGTGCCGCGACGACGCGTACGCTCAGAAGTTCCTGCGAATGGCCGAGTCGAACGTCATCGGCTCCCAGGGCATCCAGCTCGACCCGCGTGCGAAAAAGCCTCGCGGCAAGAATCAGGGCACGCTGCACAGGGAACTCAACGATCGTGTAAAGACGGCGTTCTGGGAATGGGGCTCTGATCCGAAGGCGTGCTCATCCAGCGGCAAGCTCGATCTCGTCGCCCAGCAAAAGCTTTTCATCCGCCAGTTCCTGCGAGACGGAGAGGTGCTTGTCATTAAGCGTCCTGTTGGCCCGTGGGGCATCGAGACGCTGTTCCTCGACCCGGCGTGGCTGGATGAGTATTTCACGACCATCAATCCGCGAACGGGCCGCCGCATCATCATGTCGGTCGAGGTCGACGAATACTATCGGCCTCAAGTTTATTGGCTCACACCGCCGGGAACGGACGTTCTGGGCGTCACGAGCCCTCAGGGCCGCGTGCCGGTCGCCGCCGAGCATGTCATTCACGCATTCCAGTGCATCGATGACGAATCGCAGACACGCGGCATCACGTACTTTCACGCAGGGCTTGTCATCGGCAAGAATCGCCATGAATACACCAAGGCCGTTGTCGTCCAGGCGAAGATGACCGCGATGATGGGCGGCGTGATCGTTCCGCCCGAGGGCGATGAGGCAATGGCCGAAAAATGGCTCGATCCCGTCACGGGCGAGGCGATCGTGCCCGAGGTCGATGTAACGCCCGGGTCGAACTGGCTGCTCCCGCCGGGGTACGATTACAAGGACCGTGACCCGAAACAGCCCACACAGAATCATGCGGAGTTTGAGAGGCAGCTCATCCATGAGATCGCGTCCGCTCTCGGCCTGAATTATTTCTCGCTCGCGGGCGACATGGACGCGGTCAATTACTCGTCGGCCCGTGTCGGCCTAGCCGAGGAACGCGAGGGGCTGTGGCGTGGCCTACAGGAGTTTGTCGCGACGCATTTCCTCAACGATCTTTTTGCGGCATGGCTGCCCGCGGCGGTCGCGAGCGGTAACCTCGAGCTTTCGCCCGAGGAGATTGATCTTGTTCGCCGCCCGTACTGGCGGCCGCGTGGCTGGGACTACGTCGATCCGCTGAAAGAGATCACGGCCGATGTCATGGGCCTCGAGAACGGCTTGCTCACATTTTCGGGCATCCTTGCCCGCCGCGGCCTCGACCTTCGCGATCACCTTGAGACCGTCAAGCAGGACCGCGAGATGTTCGACGAGCTTGGCGTACCATACCCGGAATTCTCGGCAAAGAAGCAGACCCAGCCGAAGGAAACTCCGCCAAGCGAGGAAGATACCGCTCCCAAGGACAAAAAACGCGAGCTTACCATCGGCCACGATGCCGAGTACGTCGACGACTTTGTAAGTTAGCCTACGGTTCTCCAGTCCGTAATGCCTAAAGCCCGTAAATCTTGTGGTTTACGGGCATTTTTACGCTATATCTGGTAGGTTTTTCCCCCCCTCGGACAATAACTCCCTCAAAAAAACTTTAGTCTCTTTCACGACGCCGACAATGGCGGTTCCCCCTTTATGCCCGACGGCAAGCCGACGAAGCTTACCAGCGAGAAGATCATCCGCAAGGCACTCGATGCCCGGCACCACGTTTCGTTTGTCGTGACGCGGGCCGAGGCCGTGGGCAGCGGCGATGACCGCACGGTGAACATCGTCTGTGCGACCGACGCTCCGATAACACATTTCCTTTGGAGCAAATGGGACTACGTTGACATCCAGCTTGCGATGAACACGCAGGCGATGCGGGCGAAACGCTTTGAGAGCGGTGCCGCGTTCCTGATGGATCACAACACCCGCGACCAGCGAGGCGTGATCGAGAGCTTCGAGATAAAGGACGGCCAGTTGCAGGCGACCGTCCGCATGTCGCGTTCCGAACGCGGCGAAGAGCTTTACCAGGACATCATCGACGGCATCCGACAGCAGATCTCGCTCGGCTTTATGATCCACAACCTCGTACTTGTCGAGGAGCGTGAGAATCAGCCCGATCTTTATCAGGCCCGTGACTGGGAGCCTTATGAGGCAAGCTCGGTCGCCGTTGCCGCCGACATCGACGCGAAGGTAATGCGGGCCATGGCAGCCCGTCGCGACGGAATGACAGAGTGCCCCGACTGCGAAATGCCGATCGACGAGTGCACCTGCGAGCCTGCCGATGACACAACTTCCGAAAAGACCCGCGGAAAGCGGGCAATTCCATCTACAAACGGAGAAAGACAAATGCCTAATGCCCCTAACCCAAAGCCGGTTACCGATCCGGTTGTAGAAGTGACGCGTAACGCCGCGGTGCAGACCGCCGAGGACGTGATCGCTCTTGCCCGCTGCTTCGGTGACGATGCCGTTGAGGTCGCCCGCGAGATGCTCGCGACGTCAAAGGACGCGACCGTCGACGACTTTCGAGTGAAGTACGACGAGCATCGCAGGGCCAAAAACCCGAAGATCCCCGTTGCCGCTCCCGGCAAACGCGGCGAAGAGAATCCTGAGTTCACGCCCGCCGGCGAGGTCCAGATCGACAAACGCACGAAAGAAGTGCTGGAATCGGCCGGCTTCGACCTGAGCGACAAGCAGCTCTCCGCGATCTCGACCCGCTCATACGGCCTTGCCTTCCGCGAGTACATCAAGAAGGGCATCGGCGGCATGGGAATGGATGCGGTGCGTGCCCTCTCCGAGGGAACGGACAGCGAGGGCGGATTCCTTGTCCCGGCAGAGTTTCTCGCAAAGATGGTCGAGCGTGCTCCCGCCACGACCTCGGTCGAGGCAGAGGTCACGACCCTGCAGACCGGCTCCGACAAGCTCACC
The DNA here is from genome assembly GCA_019247455.1 of Acidobacteriota bacterium. Taxonomy (GTDB): domain Bacteria; phylum Acidobacteriota; class Blastocatellia; order Pyrinomonadales; family Pyrinomonadaceae; genus OLB17. Next base: position 2,954 of record JAFAOW010000028.1, read on the forward strand.
ATGCCGAAGAATGCGTATTCGGCATCGAGCCTCTATACGACCGGCGTTCGCGTGAACTGGGTCGATGAGAAAACGGGCCCCAACGCCGAAGAGGACGCGACGGATTTCGGTAACGTCACCATCCCGATCCACACGGCGATGATGTACCACGACGTGACGAAGAACATGATCGAGGACAGTCAGTTCGACATTCTCGGATGGCTGCAGAAGAAGTTCAACGAGACGGCCGATGTCGTCACCGAGAACATGATCATCAACGGCTCGGGCGTCGGCCAGCCCGCCGGCATCCTTGTCAACCCGAACGGTACTGACGAGCCCGCGACCGTGGTCTCAGGCTCCGCATCGACCGTGACGGCAGACGGCCTCTTCGATCTCGAATACGCCCTGCCCGGCCGCTACACGGCGAATGCGAAGTTCGTGTTCAACCGCCTCTCGACCGAGAAGGCGATCGCCAAGCTCAAGGATTCGTCCAACCGCTACCTGTTCTCGACCGGCGTCGATGCGGACGGCCTGGCCGTCAAGCGTCCGACCGAGCTGCTCGGCTACCCGTTCATCTCGAGCGATTTTATGCCGGACCTCGCGTCAAACGCCTACCCGATCATTTTCGGCGACCTGACGGGCTACTACCTCGTCCGCCGCATCGGGTTCTCGATCCAGGTGCTCAATGAGATCGTCGCGACCTCGAACAAGGTCCGCGTGCTCGGCCGCATGAGGATCGGCGGCCAGGTTGCCGAGGACTGGAAGCTCAAGATCCAGAAGTGCTCGACCTAGTTCACTAGAGAGTCATAACCGGGCCGTCTGACGGCGGCCCACGATGTTTTCAGAAAAGCTTACGAGGAAAAATCATGAATATTCATTCTCCATGCGAACAGGTCAAGACCGCTCTCGGCGTTGCGGCCGCGATCACTGCCGCGACGAACAACGGCACGGGCATCGACTGCCTTGGCTTTGAGAACGCAAAGGTCGTTCTGTACTCGGCCCCGTCGGGCTCGGGCACGACCTCGGACGTTAAGGTGCAGGACTCGGCGGATAACTCGACGTTTGCCGACGTCACATCGGCGGCCTTTACGCAGGTGACGACTGCGGGCGGTGCCAAGATCTACGTCGGTGAGATCAAGCTTGCCAAGCGTGCACGGTACATCCGCATCGTTCACACCGGTGCGGGTGGCTCGGCAGCCGGATTCGTCGTCGCGACCGTCGAGCTTTACAGCGCTCGCCGCAAGCCCGTCACTCAGACCAACGCGGCCGTATTCAGCGTCTAGTGAAAGCCGGCGACGAGGTACATATCAAGGCCGTGGTGCTGCGGGTCGAACCTGACCGCATCGACCTGCAGACACCGAGCGGCAAGCTGGTGCAGACCGTGGAGGGCGATATCGTCGCCGCGGCCAAAGAGATCAAGGGGCCGATAACACTCGCGGGCGGAGCGATCGAACACAATGTCAAAAAAGCAAGCAAAGGAAAACAAAGCTGAAGACAACGGCATCGGCGAAGTCCTTGACGAGCCGGTCGAGGTCATTGACGATCGCAACACTCGCCCTCGTGACTATGTTGAGGAGGCCGCCGCAGTTGAAGAAACTCCCGCCTTCGACGACAGCCCGGCTAACGATCTCGGCCATGTTCCCGATCCGCCTTTCCACGGGAAATACACGCTCCTCGTGGGTGTCGATTTCGTCAACGACAAGGGCAAGGACATTCGTATCGAGCCCGGCGTGATCAACGGCGGCGACCTGCCGCTCGCATTCGCCGAGGAGCTGCTCGCACAAGGCCGCCTGGTCAAGGCGTAAAGGATGATCGATGTCGATGCTGATCTGGCTATTGCGTTCTCGACGAATGATTTTGGCGAATCGGTGGTGTTCGCAACGACTCCGTCCCCGCTTACGGTCACGGCTATTTACAAAGCCGGCACTGAGTCGGTTTCGCAGTACGGCATGGAGGTTGAGGCTTATGGCAAATCACTTACGTGTCGAACGAGCGATATCGCCACGGTCCGCGACGGCATGAGCGTCACCGTTCGCGGTGACAGCCACACGGTCGAAAAGATAAAGGATATCGGCACCGGAGTCAGTGTCGTGTTTTTGAAAACTTAGGGAATGGCGAATTCACGGCAACAGTCGATAATCGCCGCGATCGTAACGAGGCTCTCTACGTTGCTAGTCGGATCGGGCGGCTATACGACCAGCCTCGGCACCGATGCAAACGGTGCGAGGTGCTGCCGCGATTCGCAGCCGAATTGGGCACAGGGCGACCTTCCGGCGATATCGGTATTTGAGATGCCAACGGAGGTCGAGGAGCATCCGCGGATGCGGCGAAACGTGATCCACACGATGCCGCTGCAGATCAAGATCTTTCTCGAGAGATCTACGACGGCCGCCAACGCCCGCACTGCCATCCAGGACGTGCTTAAGGCGATACAGTCGACGGGCAGCGATGCGAATGACTGGATATATGAACGGTTTCCCGAAACGATCGCCGGCAAATTGGTCGGCCTTGCGATGGAGGTCAACCCGAAACGGCACGGCATCGAGTACGCCGAGGGAACATTCGAGATCGCCGCGGCGATCGTCGAGATCGAGGTCAGATTCGTGACGCCGAAATGGGAATTATAAAGAGCTTATGAGAGTCAAATTATCCGAACCATGCGTGCTTGACGGGGCCCCTTACAAAAAAGACGACGTCGTCGAGGTCGCCGAGAACATCCAGCAGCTCAACGCGGGCTGGATGAAGCCGACGCACGAGGACCTCACGGATCCGGACGCTGCTCCGTCAGCCGAGGATCTTGCTGAGGACAATCGTGAGACCGCACCGGCAGTCGAGGCCGGTGCGAAGAAAAAGAAATAACGCCCTTTTAGCGAGGAGAAACAATGGCACAGTCAGATACAGATTATTTATACCTGCAGGGCGAGGTTTGGATCGGCGACCGGGCGGCGGATGGCAGCGTCGCGAGCTTCGTCAACATTCCGGAGGTCGACGAGCTGGCCCTTGCTTTCAACTCGACCAGCGTCACGCACACGTCCAAGCGTCAGTCGATGCGGGTCAAGGACCTCGATGTCGTCGTAGAGGACGGCGTCACCGGCACGCTCAAATTCTCCACGGCGACGCCCGACATGCTCAAGCAGGTGCTTTTCGGTGCCAAGGCCGCCGTCGGTGCGGGCACGCTGACATCGCTCTCGCTCGGCTCTGGCCTTTCGGTCGGGGATATAGTGAAGATACCGGGCGATTACCGCGACATCACGCTCACCTACATCAAGGACTCGGCCGGGTCTCCTGCCACGCTCGTCAACGGCACGGATTACACGATCGATCTCGCCGCCGGCATGGTCAAGATCCTGAATCTCGGGAGCTATACGCAGCCATTCAAGATCACCGGTACCGCCGGCGTCGGCACGGGCGTCGGGCTTCTCAACGAGCGAAAGGGCGAGAAATACCTTCGCTTTAAAGGCATCAACGTCGCCGACGGCGACAACAGCGTCACGATGGACCTTTACAAGATCCAGATCAAGCCGACAAAGGCCCTGTCGCTGCTCGGTGCGGGCAACGAGCCCACGGTCTTCGAGATCGAGTTCGAGTGTCTCAAGGACACGACGAAGAGCGCAACGGCGACCTTCGGCCAGATGGGCGATATCAAGATCCTGACATAGCGACCGATCAGGGAATTTTTCACTGTAACGCCAAGGGCGAGGCTGAAACGTCTCGCCCTTTTTTAGAACAACAAAAAACGGGGAATAAACAATGCCAAAGATAAGCGAAAAGACCGTGCTCGTCCGCGAGACCACGGCTCCATGGGAATCGAACGACAGCAAGGGAAAGACCGTCATCGAGGACATCCCGGTCCGGTACTTTTGCCGCACGACCAAAGAGTTAAAGAAGATCCGCGAGGATGCGATGGCCAAGGCCAAGGCCGCAGGCGAGGACCCGGACTCGGTCGAGTTCCCGTGGCTCTCGACGCTTCTGGTAAACCAGATCGAATCATTGCCGACGGTCACCGATGAGGATGACAAGCCGATCGCGATCACCGTCGAGAATCTTGACCGAATCCCGGCCATAAATCTCCAGGCGATCTACAAGGCGATCGAGGATGACAACGTCCCAAAACCACGGCCGAGCAGATCCACCAATGGCTGAAGCTCGGCGCAAAAGGAATAAAGGCAAAGCCGTCAAAAGCGGCGGCACCGGCCGAGGGCGGGCTCGTCCTCGAGCTGGCGAGGGAATACGGGTGCTCGCCCGAGGACGTTGAACGGTGGGACCCGTACTGGTTTAACCGGGCGGCCATAAAGATGAAGGGTGAGTCCCTCTGGGAGGCCGAGCAGGCCCGCGAAAGGAAACGTAAACGCTGATGTTCGACTCGATCGGCCTACAAATAAAACACGGCGGCTTCTCGACCGAAAAGGTGATGAAGAGCCTTAAGTTCGGCACGGCGATGGCACTGACCGCCACCGCGAAAGAGGCACAAGAGGCCGTCCAGGTCTCGCTTTTCGGCCATTTTACGCTTCGCGGCCGCTGGTGGGAGCAGGGCAATAAGTTCGGCATCAAGGTGCGGCCCGCAACGCCCGAGAAACTCGCGTCGAGCGTGCGGACCGAGGCCGGCTGGCTGCTCAAGCAGTTCGAGGGCGGCGACGTGTTCCCGTACAAACATTTCCTCGCGATCCCCACAGAGAACGTCCGGCCCAAGGGCTCGACAAAGATCATCCGCGGGCCGCTAAAGCCTGCGAATCTCAAGAACTCGTTCGTCATCAAGTCCAAAAAGTCGGGCGCGAGCCTTTTGATGCAGCGGGTCGCCCGCGGGCGGAACAAGGGCGTGCGGGTGATGTACATCCTCGTCCCGCGGATCCACGTAAAGCCGGTCGACGCTTTTTACGACCCTATCGAACAAACAGCAAAACGCCGCCTGCACCCGAACATGCAGCGGTACATGCAGCAGGCACTCGACACCATCAGATAGATGCCCAAGATTGCCACATTAGAGACAGAGATCACCGTCGACAACCGCAAGGCCAAGGCGTCGCTGATCGATTTTGAGGCGGCCGCCAAGCGGCTGGGCGGGTCAAGCTCGCTCGGCAATATCCTTGGCGACGCTAACTCGAAATTCGGCTCTCTCGAGGCCTCGGTGGGCACAGCAAAGTCGGCACTCGGGTCTATCCCGATCCCCGCGGCGGCCGCGGCCGCTGCAGTCGCTGGTATCGGCGTTGCGGCCGTCGGTGCCGGCAAGGAACTATTCAATCTAGCAAAAGAAGGCTCCGACCTCGGCCGAACATTCGCGTCGTTCGAGGCGAAGACGGGCCTTTCGGCCCAGGCGGTCTCGACGCTCTCGATGGCCGCCAACGAGTCGGGCAAGGAGCTCTCGGACCTGCAGCGTCCGCTCGTCGCCTTCAACGAGCTGCTTTACAAGGCACAGCACGGCTCTGAGAACGCGGCGGCGGCCCTGCACAAAATGGGCGTGACTGATCTAAAGACGCTCGACGGGGCACTCGATCAGGTGTCGAAGGCTTTCAACGATTCCGCTGCCGGCCAGGACAAGCTTCATGCCGCAGTCGAGATCTTCGGCAAGAAGGGCGGGCCGGACTTCATTTCGGTGATGTCCAAGATGAAGGGCGGCTTCAAAGAGGCACAACGCGAGGCCGAGCGTCTCGGCGTCACGCTCAGCGAGGACGATCTGCGTGCCGCGAAAGAATTCGGCCAGGCTTACGACGTCGTCAGCGAACAGATCAAGGTCGGCGTTGCAAAATTCGCCCTGCAGTACGCTCCCGCGATAACCGGTGCGATCAGAGATATCAGTCAGTGGGTCGCCTCAAATAAGGACGAGTGGCTGCATTGGGGCTCGGCGATCGGCGGTGTCGTCGCCGGCGTCGTCGGCGGGCTTCGCGACATGATCAATTTCGTCGCCGAGCATAAGACGGCGTTTCGCGTACTGCTCGCGTTGACGACGATGGGCGGCTCAGAGGCCTTGGCCGCAAGCCTTGACAGCATATCCACGGCCGGGGCGTCTCGAATGGGCACGTCGTCCAGCACGCTGCAGACGGGCGGCAGCGTCTTCGGCACGAGCCCGGTGGATAAATTCCTCGATTCGATGGACGGCGACAAGGGCGGCGGTAAAGGCGGACGCTCGGGCGGCGGTGCCGGTAAGTCGGCAAAGTCGAACCTTCCGGCGTTCGGCTCCATGACGCATCTCGTGCTTACCACGGGCAATGCCCAGTGGGATGCGTGGTTCGCCGAAATGGGTGCGAAATGGCACGTCGATCCCAACGTCCTGCTGCTGCAGGCCGGGACCGAGAGCACGTATCAAAGCGGTGCCGTCTCGCCGAAAGGTGCCCACGGGTTTTCGCAATTCATGCCGGGAACGGCCGATCGCTTTCACGTCGATACATCGAGCGTCAAGGACTCGATCCGCGGCCAGGCCCAGTACATGGCCCAGCTGCTGTCGATGTTCGGCGGCGATTATTCAAAGGCACTCGCCGGTTACAACGCGGGCGAGGGCAACATTCAAAAATACGGCGGCATTCCGCCGTTCGCCGAAACGCGAAAGTACGTCTCCGCGATCAAGAGCAAATATGCCGCACGCGTCGGGAAAGGTGCGGGCGAATACGGCACTTACGATCCCAGCAGTCAGGAAGATGAGCTCAAGAAAGAGAATGACGCCCGCATCGCATCCATCGACAAATTCCTTGCCGAATGGATGGCCCACGAAAAGGCCGCGATGCAGGACCGCCTCGAGCTTCGCCAGGGCGAGGCCAACCTTGCCGAAGAGATCCTAAAGAAGCAGCTTGCCCAGGGCACTATCGACGAACGCGAGTATAACGACCGCATCGGCCAGCTCAAGATCGACATGCTCCAGGATGAGCGTGACGAGCTTGCCAAGCAGGAAGGCACGGCTGAGCGGAATCACAAACTCGCCCTTCTCGACCTGCAGATCGCGACGGCTCGCGAGGCAAAAGAAGCGGCCATCGCCGAGGACATTGCGAAGCAGAACAAGGAATACGCCGAGATGGTCGGCGGCCTGCAGAAGAAGAATCAGCGGCCCGGGACGCTCCAACAGCGTCAGGCGAAGCCCGACTGGAAAGGTTCGGTCATGGGTGGCCTCGGCATCGGCCTGCCGGAGCTGAAAGACGCGACCGGGCAGATCAAGTCGCAGGCCGACGTCATCAAGAGCGTCTACGGGGACATCGCCGATTTCGCCGGCGGTGCGATCGGGTCGATGGTCGGCGGTCTCGCGGATCTCGCGGTGCAGTGGATAATCACCGGCCAGGCGTCAGGCAAGGCCGCGATGGCCATGCTCGCATCCTCCGCGTTCCACATCGCGACCGAATCTCTATTCAAGGGAATTTTTGAGTTGGCCGAGGCAGCGGCCGCGGCTGCAAGGTACGACTTCTATGCTGCAGCGGCCCACAAGGTCGCATCCGGTATCTATTTCAAAGTTGCCGCCGTAGCAGGAGCCGCAGGTGTCGGCTTCGCGTTAGCCGGCCGGGCCATGGGCGGCGGCAAAGGCGGGACATCGTCGGGTTCTGCGAGCGGAGGCTCGGCGTCTGCTGCCTCTTCAAAGCCCGCGGATCCGGTCACGTACTCGCGAGCGAGCGATCACGCCTATTACTCAGGCCGGGATGCGGCGATCAGCCGCCTGGCGGACGCGGTCGAGAAACAGAATGACATGCTCGACTCGATGAGGCCCGGTGACGTGCTGACCCGCGGGATCAAGGAGAAGCCGGGCGTGATCGGGGTGACGGCCGTTTCCGACATCAAGCGAAACTCGGGGATCGGCCGCGATCTTGGGCGGACGATGGGGTTTTAAGTAAACATGGCGATCGTCGAATTGGACCTTAGCGGATTAGAGATCGAGAGCTACTCATGGCAGGGCGACCGGCTGCGGGTGAAATACGGCGGCGGCTACGGCGACGCGGCCGTCGTCGGGCCTGCTCACGGCCTTTGGGGATGGACGGTCGTCTCCGACTGCCTGCCCGACGCCGCGGGCTACAACAATCTCGTCGGCGGCCTGCCGCGAATGCAGTATTACCAACAGTTCATTCGCGATCACATCACCGGCGACACCGAGATCTTCATCATCGATTTTCGCGGCAAGAAATTCCACGCGTCCTTTGTCGAGAATTCGATCACCGGTGCGATGCACTCATACGACGTGTTCGGGATGGAGGGCGTGCAGATCGAGATGCGGCGGATACCTGGAGCGAGCTACAACTCGGACGGCAGCATCGGGACGAGCGGCTTAACGTTGGGCGGCACCGCGATCACATTGAATGGCGACACATTAACTCTGACGTAGGTAACGGAAATGGCAACAGAACTCAATTCACTTTCGGCGATCACTTCATCGGGCATCGACCCGACAGCGGACTACGTTGAGCCCATCTGGGACGCCTCGGCGAGTGCGGGCAAGCGGATGCTGATGCGGTACTTCCGCGAGGTCTACCTCTGCATAGCCGCCTCGGACGAATCGACGGCGATCACGACCGGCACTGCAAAGGTGACGTTCCGAATGCCGTACGCGATGGCCCTGACAGCCGTCAGGGCCAACGTGAACACCGCACCCACCGGCTCCACGATCATCATCAACATCAAGGAATCGGGCACGACGATCTTCTCGACCAAGCTTTCCATCGACGCCAGTGCCAAGACGTCCACGACCGCCTCGTCGCAGGCCGTCCTTTCGGATACGGCTTTAGCCGACGATGCGGAAATGACCATCGACTTCGATCAGGTAGGAGCCTCGGTCGCGGGCAAGGGCGTCAAGGTATGGCTCATCGGCTATCGGGCCTAAAGGAGAATTTTATGTATTTGATCATCAATAACCAGACCCGCGAGGTTATCCGCACGTCCGAGACGCCTTTCAACGTCGATGAGAGCGTACAGCCACCCGAGGACCATGTAACGCAGCTCAAAGAGGTCTGGGACGACACGAAGCCTGACTTCGACGCCGACACCGAGAAGCTGGTGACCCGGTTCACCGATGACGACGCGGCGGGGACGAGGATGTATTCAAACATTGTCGAAAAGCTGACGGCCGACGAGATCGCGGCCAGGGCCGCGTTTGCAAAACGCGTCGCCGCCCAACAGAGCATCCAGGCGACCCTTGCCGACATGAGGGCAGGCACGGGCACGTCCGCCCAGAGGCTCGCCCGTTTGGAAAAGGCGGTCGCACATCTTTTTGGGGAATAGAAAATGAGCATTCTGATCAACCCGTTCATGTTCGCGGCGGCTGGCGGCGGCGGCCCGGGCATCGCTCTTGTTGCCCACACCGGTGCCGGCAGCGGCAACGGCAACGACGTAACCACCAGTGGGATAGACACCACCGGCGGCGGGAGTCTGATCGTCGAAGCTTGGGCGAAGCTCCTGGCGGGCTCCGGCTCGAACGGCGACAACCAAGGCAATACGTATTCGAACGTAGCTTCTTTTGTAGGCAACAGCCCCGGCGCCCAGATGGCCTACAAAAAGGGCGGAACGGTCGGAAGCGGACATACCTTTAATTTCAGCGGCGGATCGGGCGGTTATCCCGCTATCTGCGGGGCCGCCTTCTCCGGGGCGAAAACCACAGGCGGTGCGGATGACCACAACGAACACACCCAGGCCAGTGGCACGACCATTCAAGCAGGGTCTGTTACGCCGTTAGTGGACGGGTCTGTTGTCATTATTTTCGTCGGCACGAGCGGAACCGCGGTGGCGAATAGCATTGACTCCGGCTTCACGCTTCTGGACAGCATAGCCGGTGACAACACGTACAAATTCGGCGGCCACATGTTCTACAAGATCCTCGGATCGGGCACTGCAGGGGTCGCCGTCAATCCAACCATAACCTTAAGTGCTTCGTGCGAAGCCACGGCCGTTGCGGCGGTATTCCCGCCAGCGTAAAATGCCGGAATTCGATTCAGCGACAAGGACCAAGATCGCCTCGCTTCGGGCCCTGCGTGCCGCCGGCACGATGATCGAGGTGCACGAGCTTGTTAAGATCGCGTGGACCGGCAACTCGTCGGACGACATCTATTATTCCGTTCAGCAAACGGATGAGGTCGCAAGCGTGGCTCCGCCCGTTTCGCCGATCGAGGTGCGTCTCGTGCCGGGCGGCTCACCGAACTGGTTCCTTCCGATAGACGTCGGTGGCACCATCGGCGACGAAGAGGTCGATCTCACCTTTGGCGATCTCGACGGCACGATCGCCCAAAAGATACTCGACAACGGTGAGGGGCAAAAGACCACGCTTTATCTCTGGTTTCCGCAGGTCTCGCTTCTGTTGCCTCAGTGGTACGGGCACCTGCAGCCGCAGGATGACGGCGAGCCCGATACGATAAAGGTCAAGGTCGCCCAGGGATTCCGCTCGAGCGAGATGAATGTTCCGTCGCGGGCTCATTACACGCAGTGCCAGGCGATTTTCGGTGGCCTGTTGCCCGATCAGCCGACCATCGACGCTCTCAAAGGCTGCCCGTACAACAAACATATCGGCGGCAGCGTCGGCAATTATCGGACGGGTACGACGCCCTGGACGTTCTGCGATCGCAAGGACCTGAATTCATGCACGGCCCGCGGCATCGATCCGCTTTACCATCTCTCGCATCTCTCGGCCGTAGCCACGGTCGTCAATCCGCAGCACAAGGGGCACGACATTATCGTCACCTCGACGAGCAATGAGACGAATCTTAAAGACCCCGTCCGCGTCGTCATGGGCTACCGCAAGATCCGCGGACTGAACGTGCTGGCATGGCGGCGAAATATAAACAATAAAACGCCTGATCACGGCTGGTTCCATGTGCTCTTCGAGGTCAGCGAGGGGCCGAACGAATCATACACCGCCGTTAAGATCACGGTCGCGAATCAAACGCAGGACGCGAATCCGCAGCATTACCTCTATCGCCTCGGCACACCCGGGCAAAGTGTCGTTTCGGACCTTACGACGCATGGGTACTCGTCGACCGGCCTGATCCATTATGTTTTCGGGTGGATCAACCCCGAGAATCTCACAGGAGCCGACGCCTCGGCCGAGGCGATCGTCGGGGGCCTGAGCAATATTCGCGTCTATTCGGACGTGAACACTTACACCGGGCAAACCTCGCAGAACCGTGCGTGGCAGATCGCCCGCATCCTCACCGATAAACGCTGGGGCTACGGTCTCGATTACGACCGCCTTAATATTCAGAGCTTCATCGACGCTGCGGCCTGGTGCGAGGACCCTGTGACGTTCACCGACACCTTTGGCACGGCGTGGTCGCACGTTCGGGCGAGATCCGATGTCGAGCTTTCCGGCCGCAAGGTGCAGACGCAGGTCGAGGATATCTGCCGTGCCGGCCTGCTTTCGCGTCCCTTCCTTTTTGACGGCAAGTTCCATATCGTCCCGCTCAAGGCCCTCACTTCGGACGAGCTCGCGGCGTGCCCGGTCTTCACGGACGAGGGCGGCAACCCGAATATCGTCTGGGAAGGAGACAAGGGCAAAGAAAAGACGACGCTGCGGATCGGGCCCGCGAAATTCGGCGGCGAGCTGATCAACCGCATCGAATCGACCTTTGACGACCAGGCGAATGATTATCTTGAGACCCCGGCACCGACGGTCGAGGATATCGACGCTCAGCTCGCCGCCGGCCGCGTATTCGGCGACAGCTCGAGAAAAGTAAATTCCAAGAAATATTCCCTCATGGGCGTCACCTACCAGCCGCAGGCCGTCAAGGTGAACTGGGCCCTGCTGGACCGCGGTGAGTTCGACGAGGGCGGGCTCCAGAATAACTGCAAGGCGAAATTCAAGATCTGGTTTGCCGATGCTCTCGACCTGCACCCGTACAAGGTGATCAAGCTTGTCTCGACGCGTGCCGAGCGTTACGGGTTTCAGTATTTCAGGATCATCGGCGGCGGCCTTAAACGCGAGGCCGATCTCACCTACACGGTTGAGGCGGTCGCGTATAACCAGACCTATATGAACGCTTTCGAGACCATTCAGGTGGCGCCGCCGCCATTCCAGGAATGCTCGATCAACTCGGACTGCGGCCCGGGCTTCCGCTGTGTCAATGGCATGTGCGTGCCTGTCGTCGCGGGCGGCGGCGGCGGCGGAGGCGGGACCGGCTACCGGCCGGGCTTCGAATATGTAAATTACGGTGACGGCGTGCTCAAGATCAAGCCGTACGCGAGGAACGCATAGCATTATGGCAAGTCATTACGCGGGATTCACAGTTCAGGTGCGGGATACGAATGGCGTCATAACGAACGTTGGTTCGGGCATCAGCGTCAAGGTTCGTGCGGACGGGGCAGGGTCAGACGCGGCCGAGAGCCCGCTTACCACGAACAGCTCCGGAGCGATCGCCGCCGGCACCCTGGCCGCGATCGCGGTGGGAACAAAAGTGCATTTTCGAGTGGAAAATTACGGCGGCCGTTCCGGCTCGGTGTCGCAGATAACCACGTCATGACCGCGACGATGCGTGATTTTATTCTGGAGGACCGGTTATCGGAGGCCGGCGTGCCGCGAAACCTCGTTCTAGACGGCACGGTGCCCGATTACATCCCGGACACGGTCACGCTTAGCTATTACTGGCGATGGCTCGACCAGCCCGACATGCATCCGCAATTCCTCGCTGACGGCATTCCGAACACCGAGACCCACGTGCCTTTTGAACTGCAGGGGCGGGCGATCATCATCTATCAGATCGGCCGCACGGACACGGGCGACCCGACAGACCGCGACTTTGCCGAGGCGGAGAAAATAGTCTTTGGCGTGCCGACGCAGCCGACGCTGGTGTCGGCCGTGTTCTCGTCGGGTCACGTCACGCTTACGATTGCGCCTAACAACGGCACGGGCACGATCCACGTCTATCGCCAGCTCGGCACCGACGATTACGTCGAGATCGGCACCGCCGCTTATAACGCCACGAGCTACACGGACACCCCGTCGCTAAACGGGACCTATAATTACAAACTGATCCAGGACGCACTGCCTGGCGAGAGCAATGTAAAAAGTGCGACCGTCACCGGTGGGAGCTCCCCCGCGGGCTCGCCGCCGACCGGACTCGGCGGATCTCACGACGGCGTCCATACGACATCGCTTACATGGACCAACCACGGCGGCACCGGGGTCAATTCTATCGAGCGAAAGACGAATGTCGGCGGCACGTGGGCAGAGATCGGTACCGTTTCAAGCGGAACTGCGAGCTACAGCGACGTGAACGCCTACGCCGGCCACTTTAACCGCACCTATTACTACCGCGTCCGCAACATGAGCGTCAGCGGTTACACCAACGAGCTGGATGTGTTCGTCCCTGCCGATCCGGGCGAGAATCCTTAAGGCTCATAGTTGGTTATGAATTCATAGCTCGCCGTTAGCAGGCGTGATTCGGCTCTATCGACTCCGGCCGCTTCAACACCTGCATCGCGGTCTCGTACGTACAAGTATGTGCACCTCTGCGCCCTTCCTTAATCGGAACATCACCGAGCCGTCCTTCATCTCAATGACCTCGCACGCATATCCCTTGTCCGCGGCATTGTCGATAACGATTGCGATCCGGCGTTCAGGAGTCATTTTTAAACCAAATTTCAGCGGTATGTGCACAAAATGTGCACATACCTCGCAAAACGAAAGGCTCCGAACCACTCCAAAGCCTTTTATTCCTTGGTGGCCAGGGACGGGGTCGAACCGCCGACACGCGGATTTTCAGTCCGCTGCTCTACCAACTGAGCTACCTGGCCGTGCGCTGCATCTGAATACCTGATGCGGGCGAATTTATGAGTGTAAATGATGGAGTGGCGGGTGACAAGTGGACGACGATCACGCGAAGCAAGTTCGCTGCGGTTCGCTTAAGTTTCCGGCGATTCCTATTGCGGCGAGTGTACCCTGGCTGACGCGCGGGCTTCTGCAAAAAGTGTTGACATTGGGTCGAGCGGGATTATAATCGGGAATGCAGTTGAGGCGTTCGCTTTAGGCTGCGAGTAAAAGTTAGTACCTGCCCGTGCCGGTTCGATCGCCGTCGCTGACCCCCGGGGACGCAACACTCGAGCCGGCACAGCTTTATTTGCAGGTGATAATTATGAAAAACACATTTTTTCTTTTGGCAGCTTTGAGCAGTGTGGCCTCTATGGGCTGCGGCGGAGCGGCGGTGAACTCCGGCGCCAACAACAGCAACACAAACAAGGCGGCGATGCCAACGTTAACGGCGAGTGCGACGCCGGGGCCGCCGGATGTCAATCTGCCGACGCCGGTTCCGGGCGGAACGATACCGCCGCCGGCGAACGCTGCGCCGGGGACGACGCCGACCCCGCGCAATCCAAAGACCGCGTCACAAAGGCCTGGGGCGACGCCGACGCCGGGCATTCCCTCCCCCGAAGAGCTTAGAAAGCAAATGAGTACGCCGAGGAGCCCAAACGATGCTCCTCCGGGCAACAGCGCGCCCATGATGAAGGGCGTGCCGATGATGAAGACGACAAAGACGCCGCATCCGTAAAAATATAAAGTCAAAAATCGAAAGTCGAAATTCAAAAAGAAAAGGCGGTCGATAGGACCGCCTTTTGATATTTCCCGCAACGCAGAAGCCGCAAATGAAGTCTACTCGCCCTTTCCCGCCGCTTTGAGCTGTTCCGGCTCGGCCTCGGGCCGCGATGGGGCAAGACCGAGTTCAGGCGAACGCCAGAGATTCGAGACCAAAAGCTCACGGATGTAGGTCATCTCCTTCGGCAAGCGATCGTACAGCTTGAAGAAGAGATCGTCATGCATTGCGATCTCCTTTAGCCACATATCGCGGTCGAGGTTCATCACCTCGTCCCACTGCTTGCGGCTGAAGTCCAGCCCGCGCCAATCGATATCGTCATAACGCGGCATCCAGCCGAGCGGCGTTTCGCTGCCTTTTGAGACGCCCCGCGACCTTTCGATGACCCACTTCAGGACGCGCATGTTATCGCCGTAGCCGGGCCATAGGAATTTGCCATCCTCGCCCTTAAGAAACCAGTTGACCGAGAAGATCCTCGGTGGATCAGGGATCTGACGGCCGAAGTTCAGCCAGTGGCCGAAATAATCTCCCATGTGGTAACCGCAGAAGGGCAGCATGGCAAACGGATCCCGGCGGACCTCACCGATATTGCCAAAAGCGGCGGCCGTCATTTCGGACCCCATGGTCGCGGCCATGTAAACCCCGAATGCCCAATTGAACGACTGCTGAATGAGCGGTACGACGCTGTTACGCCGCCCCCCAAAGATGAAGGCAGACACGGGGACTCCTGCCGGGCTGTCGAAATTTTCATCGACAACGGGGCACTGGGTGATCGGAGCAGTAAAGCGTGCATTTGGATGCGCCGCCTTGGCGTCGGACGAGGGTGTCCAGTCGTTACCCTGCCAGTCGATCGCATGTGCCGGCGGTTCACCGTCCATCCCTTCCCACCACACATCGCCGTCGTCGGTCAAGGCCACGTTCGTAAAGATCGTGTTCTCCTTGATCGATTCCATCGCGTTCGGATTCGTGGAGTAGTTCGTACCCGGAGCGACGCCGAAGAAACCGTATTCGGGGTTGATCGCGCGAAGCTTCCCCTTTTCATCGGGCTTGATCCATGCGATATCATCTCCGACTGTCGTGATCTTCCAGCCCTCTTCCTGGAACGCCTTGGGCGGAATTAGCATCGCGAAGTTCGTTTTGCCGCATGCCGAGGGGAAAGCCGCGCAGACGTAATCTTTCTTACCATCGGGAGACTCAACGCCAACGATGAGCATGTGTTCGGCAAGCCAGCCCTGAGCCCGACCGAGATTTGAAGCGATACGGAGCGCGAGGCACTTCTTGCCGAGCAAAGCGTTGCCGCCATAACCTGAACCGTATGAAACGATGCTGTTTTCCTCAGGAAAATGAACGATGTATTTGTCCTTGGGGTCAGGCGAGCACGGCCAAGCTACGTCAGCCTGACCTTCGGCGAGCGGCATCCCGACCGAATGAAGGCATTTTGTGAATTCTCCATGGCCGAGAGCATCGAGGGCCCTCTGGCCCATGCGGGTCATTGTCCGCATATTTACAGCGACGTATGGAGAATCGGTGATCTCGACACCAAACTGCGAGATCGGCGAGCCGATCGGGCCCATGCAAAAGGGAACGACGTACATTGTGCGCCCCGCCATGCAGCCATCGAATTTCTCTTTAAGGATGGCCTTCATTTCGCTTGGCGCCATCCAGTTGTTCGTCGGACCGGCATCGCCTTTCGCGATCGAACATATATAGGTGCGGTCCTCGACGCGAGCGACGTCAGACGGGTGCGATCGGGCTAGAAAAGAATTTGGGCGCTTCTTAGCGTTGAGCTTGATGAATGTACCCGCATCGACCATTTCCTGGCAGAGTCGGTCATATTCCTCCTGAGAGCCGTCGCACCAATAAACGCTGTCCGGCTTGCACAATTCAGCCGACTCGGTAACGAACTTTATCAATTCCTCGTTAGTGATATTCGACGGGGTCGAAATTTCAGTCATATATGGTTCTCCAGAACGGATTCTAAGCGAATCTGGTCATCGACGGGAATTATACAAGTAATAAGCCTCTGTTTTCGTAGATATTCCGGTAGCTTATCACACGGACGCCATACTTATTAGAAAGCATACCTGAGGGCCGTTCTTTTTTCTGAAATCGTTGTGGAATTAGGCCTTTTCTGAAATGCCGGCTGAAATTGCCGGTGTTTTTGGAGATAGTGGTGCGTCCCTCTAGCTGCTTCGGGACGCGAGACAAAAACGGTCCTTTCCAAGGCAATTGCCCCTGCGGCGGAAGAGGACAGATCAACTTATTATCTATGTTGACCAATCGAGTGCCGGTCCTCAGAAAGCGCACACTTCCCCTTTTCATACTGGCTTGCATCGCCCTGCTCATTGCAGGATGCGGATATCGCAGTGCGTCCTTTGTCGCGAAGGGGGAAGACTATCTCGCAAAGCGGAAGTTTCATGACGCCCTCATGCAGTTTCGCTCAGCGGCAGAGTCTGACCCAAACTCGGCGAGGGCCCACTGGGGATTGGCGAGAACATATGAAGCGTTAGGGCAATTCAATGAGGTACTTGACGAGCTGAGGAAAACGACTGAGCTCGATGACGCCAACGTCGAGGCAAAAACCAAGCTCGGCACTTATTTCTTGCTGGTCCAGCCGCCGATGATCCCGGAGGCTGAGAAGCTTCACGACGAGGTAGTTGCCGCGGATCCGAAATTCATCGAGGGACATATTTTGGGGGCCTCGATCATGGCCGCACAGGGCAAGCCGGATACGGAGGTCGTTGCTGCGGTAAATCGAGCGATCGATATGGATCCGACGCGGATCGAGTCTTATATAAGCCTCGAGAGGCTCTACACAACGCGGGAGAAGGCGGATGACGCCGAGGCCACCCTTAAACGCGGGCTTACAGCAAACCCAAATTCAGTCGAGGGCTACACCGAGTACGGCCGCTTCCTGATGTACGCGAATCGCGATCGGGATGCAGAATCTCAGTTCGACAGAGCAATATCCCTCGATTCAAATAACATCGAGGCACGTGAGGCCGCGGCGGAATTCTTTGTTACCAGTAAACAGACGGCAAAAGCGGAGAACGCATATCAAGAGCTCGTTCGGATTCAGGAGAACAGCCCGGAGAGCAGGCTCGAATTAGCGGATTTCTACGACAAAACGAACCGAAAGGATGACGCGATAGCTTGCTTGGACCAGATCCTCGCGGATTCGCCCGGATACGCGTTGGCCAGATACAAGCTCGGCCAAATTTATCTGGACCGCCACGACGTTGCCAAGGTCAATGAGCAGTTGGAAGAGCTTTTCAAGGTCAATCCCGGCGACATCGAGGCGCTTATGCTGCGGGCGAAAGTCCGCCTGCAGGAGAACAAGCCGGAAGACGCGGTAAAGGACCTTGAGGATGTGCTTAAGAAATATCCAAGCGCCCAGGACCCGCTTTATCTGATGGCGCAGGCTCGTATCGCGGCCGGTCAGATCGATATGGCCAACGCGTTCATCGGGGACCTCGAGAAATATCACCCCAATTTCCTGAAAGTGGGGTTGCTGAAGATCCAGGCGGCGGTCGCTTCGGGGGACGCCCAGACAGCTTACAAGATCTCGAACGACCTTATGGCGAAGTGCGACGGGACCCCGCCGACCGCGGACAACGACGCTCAGACGCTCCAGGATATCCGCGTCAAAGCATGGTCGTCGCGGGGCCTGGCTTCACTCGATCTCGGCAAACTGCCTGAAGCGAAGTATGACCTTGGCGAAGTGCTTAACCTTTCGCCGCATTCGGCTGCGGCGATGGTGAACCTTGCGAAGGTGTATTCAGCTCAGAAGGATCATGGCGGTGCTCTTGATCTCTACGAGAGGGCGCTGGGGGCGGACCCACGCAATTTTGATGCTATGAGCGGCATCGTGAACTCGACCCTTGCCGCGGGGCAGACCGCTAAGGCTCACGCTCGGATCGCGCAGCTAATGGACGCCAACGCGGGTATGGCCGATGTCCTGGCCGGCCTTCACTTCCTGAATTCG
>JAFAOW010000099.1 GCA_019247455.1 Acidobacteriota bacterium
TCGCCAGCTAGTTTCCGACCGGCAGCGTCAGGATAAGCTGAACGCGGCGGTTCTTCGCCCGGTTGACAACTGTCGTGTTGGGCGCGACCGGAACGCTCGCGCCAAAGCCCTTGGCGACGATGCGGCCCTCTTGTACACCAAGCGAGCTGAGCTTATCGGCGATGGCGTACGAACGCTTGTCTGTCAGCGACTGGATCTGCGTGGGATCGCCCTGATTGTCCGTGTGCGACTCAACGGATATGCGATAGTCCGGATTATTCACGAGCAGCTCAGCGATGGCGGTCAGCTTGCCGTCCGATTGCGGCATGAGCGTCGCTGTTCGCGGACCCGACCAGAAGCTCTCGGGCAGGGTCAATACGATTCCCCGTTCATTCTTTACGACTGTCCCGTACGCATGGAGCGAATTCAGCAACTCGCCCTCAGCAGCCTTGATCTTCGCGGCCTTCAGCTCTTTATCATTAGCTTCTTGAACGGCCTTTTGCTGAAGTTCCATATCGGCCAGCTTTTTCGTCGCGTTGTCGAGGTCAAGGCGGAGGCGGGCGTTGTCGTCCCTAAGCTTGCCATTCTCCTCCCGAAGGTCCTTGACCTGATTGGAATAGTTGAGCACGTCGCGCTCGGCAAGCTCCCGGTTACGGGTTTCACGTGCGACCTCTTCTTTTAATGAATCTATCTGCTGCTGCGCATCACTGAACTTATTCTCCGCGGCGCGTATCTCGGCGTCGCTGCGGATCTTTTCGTTCCGTTTGTCGCGGGCGTCCTTTCGCTCTTTGGCAAGATTCTCTGCCTTTACGGCCGCTGCAACAGCCTGGCGGGCAGTAATGTCTACAGAATCCTTGTCTCGGCCGGCCTGCCACGCATTCTCGGCATTCTGAGAGAGAACAACGGCATCATTCAGCTCTGTCGCCGCGTCACGATCGGCTCCTGCGAACCGGGCAAGAGCGATCGCCTGCCTTGCCTGAAGGATGGTCGGAGGCGTCTTTGCATAGTCTATTTCGGCGAGATCGGGAGTGCGCGGATCGCGAAAGTAATCACTCGAATTTCCAAAGTAATAAGTCGCCGTCTTCGTAGCGACACGCTGGCCGTTCGAGGATACCGGATCCAGACTATCCAGTAGTATTTTTTGGCTCGGTCGCTCGACGAGAAAATGGGGCTCGGCGGTGACGATGATCGCGAAAGTCTGCAGCGGAGTAGTTGCGGTCATCTTCGAATCGATGAATCCGAGACCGCTGCGTTTGAATTCGCCGAGGCGATCGACCTGTCCCTCGGGCGAGATCGCCCATGCGATGTAGGTTGTGTAGCCGGTTCCAAGCTCGAATGGGCGCGGGAGCTTTTCGACGGAAAGCTTTACCTGGGTACCGGTCCGCGAAGTGCGTCGGACCTCTGCCTCCCCGTGAACGCGCGGGTACTGAGTAGTACCGCGAAATTGGACCGTGATCGTTTCATCGAGCGGAAACGTTATCGCGGTTACGCTCCGAGCTATGTCCGCCTGCGCTGATATAGCGATACTCGCAAAAACCACAAAGCCCAGCAGAAATGCCGTCCTTACAACACCTCGATTCTTCATACTTTGTTCTCCCTTAGGGATGAGTGAGCTTTAGAAAAGATGCCATATTCCGTTTTGCCGTTGCAAGAATTGCGGTTTGGCAGCTGACGCTATGTACAGTATATTCAAGGTTTTGTAGGCGAAATGAGCGACTTCAAGCGGCTTCTTCAATACGTCAGACCACATTGGCTGATCTTCGTGCTTGCGATCCTTGCGATGGTCGGCGCCGCCCTGCTCGAAACTGCCACCGGCGGCCTACTCGTTCCCGTATTTGATCAATTCCTAAAGACATCTGGCGAAAAAACGCCGACCCTCTTTAACCTCCAGGTCCTGATCTCGAAAGACGACTGGGTCAAGGCCTGGATCTCGATCTCGGCCCTGCTGATCATTTTCACGGTATTGAAAGGAATTTGCGAGTATTTTTCGGCGAATTTCATGGCCCGGATCGGACAGAGCGCGATACTCGAGCTTCGCAGCGACCTGTATACGCATCTGCTTGACCAGTCTGCCGCTTTTTTTGAAAAACACAGAACGAATTACCTTGTCTCGCGGATCGTCATAAGCTGCGCGGCGATCGAGAGCGCAGTTTCGCTAAACCTTCGCGACGTGCTTCGCGAGCTCTTTATGCTGGTCTGCTGCGTCGCGGCGGCGTTCTATTTCAACTGGCGCCTTACCGCGGGATCGCTGATCATCGCGCCGATAATTGCACTGATAACGGTGCAGTTCAGCCGTCGTCTGCGAAAGCTTGCGAACGTTAGCCTGGAAGGTAACAAGGAGCTAAACGATACCTCGCAAGAGAGCCTTGCGAATCATGTCATTCTGAAGGCTTACAACGCGGAAGAACGCGAGCATCAGCGCTTCCGCGGCGTTGCAAGCCGGATCGCGAGGGCTAACATTCGCGCGGCAAGCATTGCAGCTATTTCGTCGCCAATTGTCGAATTGGTCGGCGCGGGCGCCTTCATACTTCTCTTCTATTTTGGGCTGCAGGAGATCAACGCTGCTCGAATAGATGCAGCCCAGTTCTTCACATTCCTGCTCTTCCTTTTGCGCAGCTATGACCCGATGCGGAAGGTTTCGCGGCAGTACAACGAGCTTGTTAAGGCATTCGCCGCGGCGAAGGACGTTTGGGTCATTCTCGATGAAGACGAACGGCTGCCGGAGAAACCTAATGCCGTCGAACTTACAACATTGAAAGAAGGGATCAAGCTCGATCATGTTGGATTCAACTATCGCAGCAGCCGGAGAAAGATCTTGCAAGACATCAACCTTGAGATCCCGAAGGGGTCGGTTGTTGCGCTGGTAGGTCAGAGCGGCGGAGGCAAGTCAAGCCTAACTCGTTTGATACAAAGGCTTTACGACCCCTCGGAAGGCGCGATCTACTGGGACGGGGTCGACCTTCGCGATCTGAAGATCTCAAGCCTGCGAAGGCAGATCGCTCTTGTTACGCAGGAGACCGTACTGTTCAACGACACCGTTCGGCAGAACATTTCGTACGGAAAACCGGACGCGACCGACGACGAAATTCGCCACGCCGCAAAGGTCGCTTACGCGGACGAATTCATCGATCAGCTGCCTCAAGGGTATGACACGCTTGTAGGCGAACGCGGCCTTCTGCTCTCCGGCGGGCAGCGCCAACGGCTTGCTATTGCGCGTGCAGTGCTCGTCAATGCCCCGGTTTTGATCCTGGATGAGGCAACATCCGCTCTCGATACGGAAAGTGAGACGATGGTGCAGAAAGCCTTAGCGAATCTGATGGAGGACCGCACTTCGCTCGTCATCGCCCATCGGCTGTCGACGGTTCGCAGGGCCGATACGATAGTCGTTATGGAGAAAGGAAAGATCGTGGAGACGGGTACGCACGAGCAGCTCATCGCTCTGGGCGGGACGTACAAGATGCTTCACGGGCTGCAATTTGTCGATATGAATGAGGCGGGTGAGGTGGTCCTATGAAGTCGATGACAGGTTTTGGGCGGGGCGCGGCGGCGGGCAACAATTTCTCGATCAGTGTCGAATTAAAGACCGTGAACAATCGCTTCCTGGACGTGAGTATGCGACTGCCCGGCGAGCTTCAGCATATCGAGGGGGAGATCAAGCGGCTGATATCAGCACGGCTCGCGCGAGGACGGGTCGAGGTCAATCTGCAGTACGATCGGAATGACGATGTGGAGTTCGAGTTGAACCGCCCCCTGATACGAGGCTTTTTGGCTTCGATGAAGGACATTCAGGATGAGTTCGGGTTGTCAGGCGAGCCTGATCTCAACGTCATTGCACGGCTGCCTAATGTCGTCAATTCAAAGAAGAGCGACCCAACACCCGAGTTTTTGGCGGCGATCGACACGGCGTTCAACGCGGCTCTTGACGATCTCGAAAAGATGCGTGAGAAGGAAGGTTCTCTCCTTTCCGGCGAGCTTGCCATGCGGCTGAACAGTATCGAGAACCGCCTCCCCGCGATCGAGTCAGAGAGCGAGAGCGTATATAACGAATACGTCGAGCGTTTGAAAAAGCGCGCAGCTGACATTCTCGCAAAAACAGGTTCTCAATCGGAGATCGATGAAGGACGTCTCGCACAAGAGGCCGCCTACCTCGCGGACCGGGCAGATATTTCGGAGGAGATCACGCGCCTTCGCACGCACATTGAGCACTTTCGCGGGATAATGGCAGACGAAAATGACGTCGGGAAAAGACTGGATTTCCTGACCCAAGAGCTGAATCGCGAGGCAAATACGATCACATCAAAAACTGGGAGCATGACGGTCAAGGAGAACGCCCTCGCGATCAAGAGCGAAATCGAGAAGATCCGCGAACAGATCCAAAACGTCGAATGACGAAAGGAAAGCTCATCATCATCAGTTCACCGTCCGGCGGCGGCAAGGGTACGCTCATCAAGGAAGTACGCGATCTGCTGCCTGACATGGGGTATTCGTGTTCGCACACGACCCGTCCAAAGCGATTCGGCGAGGAAGAGGGCCGCGAGTACTTTTTTATCGACCGAAAAGAATTTGAGAGGCGGATCAAGGGAGGCGATTTCCTAGAGTATGCAACGGTGCACGGCAACCTTTACGGAACCTCGCTCACCGAGAGTAACAAGGTAGCAAATTCCGGGAAGGACCTGATCGTCGAGGTCGATGTGCAGGGTGCGCTTAGCATAATGGAGCGAAAGCGAGATGACAGTATCAGCATCTTCATTTTGCCGCCTTCCTTCGAGGTCTTAAGGGCCCGCCTCACCTCGCGAGCGACCGAGGATGCTGCAGAACTGCACACCCGGCTGAAGAATTCGTTCGCCGAGGTGATGCAATACGTTAATTTCGACTATGTGATCGTGAACGAGCACCTAACGACCGCGGCGCAACAGATCGCGGCTATAATTACCGCAAATAGGCAGTCTCGTGATAGACAAAGGGATGCAATTCGGAGTATTCTTGATAGTTTCGATGCCGCAAGGCATTTATTCGAAGGAGAATAGACCGGACCCTATGGCAAAACAGCGCGAAGAGCCCGTTGAGGAAGTTGAAGAACAGGTTGAAGAAGAAGAAATAATCGATCCGCCTGATATCGACTCAAAATACAGAATGATCATCCTCGCCGCACAGCGAAGCAAACAGCTTCAGCGCGGGGCGTTGCCGCGCGTAGAAATGGACCTTCGCAAAACGAAGCCGACCCGCGTCGCGATGGCAGAATTTGAGCATCGCCGGGTGAATTTTAGCTTCACTGATCAGCCGGAAGAGGAAGAAAACAATAAGAAGTCGAAATGACTTCTACATAAATTCGTTAAAAAAAAGGCCGGTCTATGCCGGCCTTTTTTACATTCCCTTGTAGTTGGGACCGCCTCCGCCCTCGGGCGTGACCCAGTTGATTATCTGGTACGGATCGGCGATATCGCAGGTCTTGCAGTGCACGCAGTTTGAGAAATTGACCTTCAGCTCTCGACGGCCGGTCGCCGAGTTCTCCTCCATCTCATAGACGGCTGCCGGACAGAAGCGCTGGCATGGATTGCCGTATTCCTCGGCACAACGCGTTGCGCAGATCTCAGTGTCGAGGACATGCAGATGCGAAGGCTGATCTTCGTCATGCGCCACCGCACCGTAAAACACGTCGGTCACCTTATCGAAAGTGATCTCCTTGTCGAACGGAACACGTTGATAGCGGTCCGTTGCGAGGTGGTCGCTCGGGCCGAGACCGCCCCGCGGGCGGTCACCATTTAGCTGCTGCATCCTTTCATAACCCGGAACGTGATGTTCCTTGGGCATGAAGCCCCACGCGAGACCGCGCGTCAAGAATTGCAATCCGGTGTTGATCAAGGCCGACCACCTTCCCTTTTGAAACGCCGCGTGGAAATTGCGGACCGGGTACAGCTCGTCGTAGATCCAGCTCATGTTGACCTTTTCCTCAAAGTGCTTGAGCGTCCTGACCGAAAAATCCTCATGCTCGAATGCACCGACAATTGTTTCAGCAGCGAGCATTCCGCTTTTCATCGCCGTGTGAATACCCTTGATGCGCTGGCCGTTCAGCATCGAGGCCGAGTCGCCAACTAGCAGAACACCATCGGCATAAAGCCGCGGCATCGTGTAATAGCCGCCCGTGTTGATCGTCTTCGCACCGTACTTGATCATCTTGCCGCGCGCCAGGATCTTAGCGATCTCAGGGTGAGTTTTGAACCTTTGAAATTCGGCATGCGGGTCGATGAGCGGATCAACGTAATCAAGCCCGGTCACGTAGCCGATGCTGACGACGTTGTTCTTCATCCCGTAGATCCAGCCGCCGCCGTAGGTCTGAGTGTCGGATGGAAAGCCGAGCGTGTGGACGACCATTCCCTCGGCGAAGTTGCCGGCTGAAACCTCCCAGAGTTCTTTTACGCCTAGCGAATAAGCTTGATGGTCCTTGCCGTGGTCCAGACCTAGGCGGGCGATCAACTGCTTTGCCAGCGAACCGCGAGATCCTTCCCCAAGAACGGTGACCTTTGCTAGAAGGTCTACGCCCGGCTCGTAGTTCGCCTTCTTTTTGCCATCCTTGTCGATGCCCTTGTCGCCCGTGCGGACACCGATCACAGCGTCCCTATCGTCATAGAGCACCTCGGCGGCCGGAAACTCAGGAAATATGTTGATTCCTGCCTCTTCGCACTTTTCACCGAGCCACTCGCAGACCTTGCTCAGGCTTATGATGTACTTCCCCTTGTTTCTTAAAGGCGGCGGCGTAATCGGAGCCGTAAACTTCTTGGTTGACGTGAGATACCATGCGGCATCTTCTGTTACAACGGTATCGACTGGGCAGCCCTGATCCAGAAAATCCGGCATCAGCTCGCGGAGCGCAAGCGGGTCCATTACAGCTCCGGAAAGAATATGGGCCCCGATAAATGAGCCTTTCTCAACTATCGCGATCTCAAGATCACCGATCTTCTTGGTATGCTTGATGCCTCGGTCGACGAGTTCGTCGTGCTTTTTGATCTCATTCTTGAGGTGAAGCGCCGCGGCGAGATTTGCAGGCCCGGCACCGACGAAAACGACGTCCATCGGAACTTGTTCACGTTCGCTCATAAAGGGTGAGTATATCAGGACGTAAGGCGGAAACACGACCGGTAGGGAGTCGGCCATGCTCCTGCTACACTCTCCCTCAGTGAAGATCCAGACCCTCGCTATCGCTAAGGTTTTTTCGACTCGACAGCCTCGGCTAAATGCTAGAGTGGCCGTCCTGATAGCTGCGTTTCTCTTTGTTGCTTGCGGCCGAAGCCAGAACAACGCCGTCAACCCACGCCTCGCCGATGAAATGCCGAAGAAGATTATTTGGGCTTGGGAGAGGCCGGAGAACCTAAGTTTTCTCGATCCCAACCAATATGGCGTCGCGTTTCTCTCACAAACTATCTTTCTGCAGGGCGATCAGGTGAATATCAAGCCCCGACGCCAGCCGCTCGAATTGGCGCCGGGCATCTATGTCATCGCCGTGACGCGGATCGAGACGAACAAGGACACGGACAAGCGCCCGACATTTTCAGATGAGATGAGTACAAAGGTTGCCAATGCGATAGCCAAGACGCGCGAATTGCCGAACGTAAGAGCGATACAGATCGATTACGACGCTGTGGGCAGCGAACGCGCATTCTATCGGCAGTTAGTTAAAGAAGTTAGGGCCGCCCTGGACGCAGGTGCGGACAAGAGTGTCCGCGTTCCGTTAACGATGACCGCTCTTGCCTCGTGGTGCACGGGGGACGCGTGGTTCAATGACTTCCCCGTTGATGAAGCCGTCCCGATGGTCTTTCAAATGGGCGCCGACGAAGATAAGATCAAGACCTATTTAAGAAACGGCAACGACTGGCGCGAGCCGCTGTGTCGCGGGAGTTATGGGCTGTCGGTGGATGATCCGGTCCGGGAGGGTATCAAAGACGGACGTCGAATCTATTATTTTAAGAGTGCGGCATGGCAGTCGGAGGATCTTCAGCGCTTGAAATGATCGATTTTGATTATTCACAAACTGACGGCTGGGATGGAATCGCATTCGCCATGATCGGCGCGACATTGTCGATAGTGCTTTTCTTTGCCGCCCGGCTCTTTGGCCTTCGCATCATATTTAAGACGTTGGAACCCGCCTGGTATCCAATGTTCCTCCTGATTATTCCCTTATCGACAATCGTTGGGGCAACAAAAGCCGCACCTGCTTTCTTAACGGTTTACGAGTACCGTTCCCTTGATCTGGAAAAGGTGAATGGGTTAAGGGTCTATCAAACAGATCAATCAAATGGAAACGTGATTGATTATTCCGATATCGCTGAAACGAGAAACTTCTTGCGATCGTTACGCTGGTGTCGCCACGTGGACCATCAGCGTGACAAACTGTTCGATGGATATGTTCTAGAAGTATTGACAGCCGACGGGTCGGACTCCAACCTGTATCTTATCGTATACAAGAAATCGACTATAAATGGCTCTAGGAAATCCGTGGTTGCCAAATATCGAAATATGGATTCTGGCGAATATGATTGTCCCGAAATCCAGGATTGGATCAACAAAGTTGTAGATCCGCTTTTCGGGCTATCACCTAATCCTCGAACTGTGCCTTCAAACTCTCCAAATACGGCGCCCTCGCAACGCCCTTCTCCGTGATGATCGCAGTCACGAGGTCATTCGGTGTTACGTCGAAGGCGTAATTTGAAACGCCGACGCCTTCGGGGGCGAGCTGGTTGTCTTTGACGTGGGTGACCTCGGCGCGGTCACGTTCCTCGATCGGGATATCGTCGCCGGTTGGGCAGTTTAGATCTACTGTCGAGAGCGGAGCCGCCACGTAGAATGGTATTCCATGGCGTTTCGCGAGCACTGCGACCATGTACGTACCGATCTTGTTCGCGACGTCGCCGTTTGCAGCGATACGGTCGGAACCGACCACGACCGCGTGAACCCCGCCCTTTTTCATGATGTGGCCGCTCATGTTGTCGGTGATGAGCGTAACGGGAATATCGTCTTCCATCAATTCCCAGGCGGTCAAACGTGCGCCCTGCAGGTAGGGCCGCGTCTCGTCAGCTATCACGGTAATGTGCTTCCCTTGATCCACGGCCCCGCGAATGACGCCGAGAGCAGTGCCCCAGACGCCGCCCGTGGCCAATGCTCCCGCGTTACAGTGCGTTAGGACAGTTGAATTATCGTCGATCAGTTCCCCGCCGAATTTTGCTATCAATCGTTGCGACTCGATGTCTTCGTCATGGATGGCCTTGGCGTCGTCGACGAGTATCTGCTTGATCTCGCTGACGGACTTACCCTCGGCTTTGGCCTTTTGAAACGTGCGCTTCATGCGATCGATGGCCCAAAAGAGGTTTACCGCGGTCGGGCGGGTGGCCGCTATTACGTCGCAAATGTAGTCGATCTCGTCTTCGAGGTCCGCGACCGCAGTCCCGACAAAATTCTTCGCCCCAAGAGCGATCCCGTAGGCGGCCGAAACGCCGATCGCCGGGGCCCCGCGAACGACCATGTCTTTGATACCCTTCGCGACATCATTGTAAGTCTTGAGCAGGAGCCATTTCTCCTCGGTGGGCAGCAGCCTCTGATCGAGCATCTGGACCCCTTCGTCGGCCCATTTAACGGGGATAATGTTAAGTTTCATAAAATGTTGATGCCGCCCTTCGGCAAAGTGCCGATTATAGCGGATGGGTGAGCAAACAAAAACCGTTTGGTCAGCACTATACGTGGAACTAGAATAGGGTCATGGCCGATCTGTTTCTCGATGGGCGTGTCATCGTAAAGGTCGGCGATCTCACGGAAGAGCCGGTCGATGCGATCGTAAACGCCGCAAACTCTACACTCTATGGGGG
This sequence comes from Acidobacteriota bacterium, assembly GCA_019247455.1. Classification (GTDB taxonomy): domain Bacteria; phylum Acidobacteriota; class Blastocatellia; order Pyrinomonadales; family Pyrinomonadaceae; genus OLB17. The sequence goes on from JAFAOW010000099.1 coordinate 9,834, forward strand.
TGGGGGCGTCGACGGCGCGATCCACTCGAAGGGCGGACCGGAGATCTTGGCGGCCTGCAAGAAAATTCGTGAGAGTGAGTATCCAGACGGCCTTCCCACGGGAAGTGCGGTCATAACGACGGGCGGGCTTCTGCCGGCGGATTCCGTAATTCACACGGTGGGACCCATCTACGGCCAACACGGCGGGGAAGAAAGCGAGCTGCTAGCGCAGACGTACATTAGCTGTCTCGATCTCGCGGCAAGTCGCTCGCTAAAGACCATCGCCTTCCCATCCATATCGACCGGTGCGTTCGGCTACCCGAAGCCAGAGGCCGCGGAGGTCTCGTCGATCGCGATCAAGCAGTTTGTCTCAAAGAGCAAGTTTTCCCTTGAGATCAGGTTAGTGTTTTTCTCGGTTGAGCAGGCGGCAACGTTCCTGAGGCATCAGGCATTTTAGATGCGATTGGCGAATGCCATCCGGGTAGTTTATATTCGGTTGGTACTTCTCTAACGCATGACGGAGGCCGCGAGCAATATCTCTTCACAAGCAGTAACCGCCACAAACCCCGAATATTTCAGGACCGATTTTGAGCTTGCGCGAACGGTGCCGCACGCTCTGATTCAGCTTGAAACGATCTCGCGCAACTTCTACTGGTCGTGGCAGCCAGACGGCGTTTCACTCTTCCGCGACCTCGAGCCGGACATGTGGGACAAGTGCGAACAAAATCCCCGCCTGCTGCTAAGAAAAGTGAGCGGCGTGAGGCTCTTTCAGCGAGCACTCGACAAGGATTACGTCGGCCGTGTTGAGCGCTTCGCCGAAAAGTTGGGTCGATATAATGCCGAGGAAGTAAGCGATAAGAAACCGCGCATCGCGTATTTTTGCGCGGAGTATGGAGTGCACAATTCCTTACCGAATTACTCTGGGGGGCTTGGCATTCTCGCGGGCGATCATCTGAAGTCGGCGAGCGATCTCGGCATCAACCTGACCGCGATCGGGCTGCTTTATCGCTTCGGATATTTTCGGCAGCGGATCAGCCATGACGGATGGCAGCAAGAAGCGTATAACGATATTTTTGACAGCGAGCTCGCGTTAACGCTGGTCAAGGACAACGGCGGCGCGCCTGTCACGATCTCTGTGCACATTCGCGGCCGTGAGGTGGTGGCGCAGGCGTGGCTTGCTGAGGTTGGCAGGATAAAACTTTATCTCCTCGATACAAATCGTCCTGAAAACACCGAGGTCGATCGCTTGATCACCGGCCACCTCTACGGAGGGGACACCGAGACACGTATCGTCCAGGAGAAGGTGCTGGGTATCGGCGGTGTGCGGCTGCTGCGAAAGCTGGGCATCGATCCTGACGTCTATCATCTGAACGAGGGACACGCGGCGTTTTCGACGCTTGAGCTCGCGCGGGAGCACCTGCAGACATTTGCTGACGATGACTTTGAGGTTGCTGCTCGTGAGGTCAAAAAGAAATGCGTTTTTACGACGCACACGCCGGTTGCCGCGGGCAATGATATGTTCGCGCCGGAGGAATTGATCGAGTGTTTCAGCAAGGAATTTCTCGATTCGCTGAAGCTGACCGAGAATGAATTCCTCACGCTCGGCCGTGCAGACATTAGCGACGACAAGGCATATTTCGGGATGACGCCGCTTGCTATCAAGATGTGCCGGTCGTCCAACGGCGTTAGCGAGAAACACGGTGAAGTTTCACGTGAATTGTGGCTGAATATGTTCCCCGACCTGGCAGACGCAGGTGCGGTGCCGATAACCTCGGTCACAAATGGCGTCCATCCGTCGACATGGATAGCGCCGTCGATACAGGAGCTTTACCAGAAGCATTTTGGCGAGGGTTGGTGCGAAATGACGCGCGACCCGAGCAGATGGGCTGACGGCGCATTCTCGCTCTTAGACAGTGATATTTGGCAAACACACCAGGGCCTAAAGGCTCTGCTGATCGCATTCATCCGCGAACGCACCCGAGCTAAAGATACCGGCGAGACGGACACTATCAATGAACATACCGACACTCGCGGGCTTTTTGTCCCCGATGTTCTGACCATTGGATTCGCGCGGCGCGTAGCCGCTTACAAGCGCTGGGACCTGATCTTTTCAGACCTTCCGCGACTATTGAAGATGGTCGACAGTCATGAGCGGCCCGTCCAGTTCATATTCGCCGGTAAGGCCCACCCGCAGGACAAGGCCGCAAAGGCCACCCTGCAGAAGCTGATGTCTATCAACCACGATTCGAACTGGCAGCACCGAGCGGTCTTCATCGAGGATTATGACCAGGAAGTTGCCCGTTATCTCGTGCAGGGCGTCGACGTTTGGATGAATGTTCCACGGCGGCCAATGGAGGCGAGCGGCACAAGCGGGATGAAGGCCGCGATGAACGGCGTTCTCAACTTCTCCGTTCTTGACGGCTGGTGGATCGAGGGCTACAACCACGAGAACGGCTTTGCGATCGGCGATGTAGACGTCGAGGGCGAGGCCGAGATGGACAAGCGCGATGCGGAGTCGCTTTTTTCGACACTTGAAAATGAAGTTATTCCAACGTACTACGATCGCGGGGAAGACGGATTGCCCGCTGATTGGATAGCGCGGATGAAGAACGCGATCGCAACACTTACACCTCAATTTTCAAGCGACCGCATGGTCAACGATTACCTCTCACGCATCTACGAAAGCGAGGAATAGGCTAATGCAGGAGACCGAATTTCGCACCGGCGTCATCCACCCGATCGAATGTGTAAAAGAGGCGTTCGCTGCCATCAAGGACGAGTACTGGATGCTATTCGCGGTCTCGATCGTCGGCGCACTGATCGGCGGCGTAACGATGTATGTCCTCATTGGCCCTATGATCTGCGGGATCTACATCTGTTACCTGAAAAAGTTCGACGGTAAGGGGCCCGTGCGCTTTGATGACCTATGGATCGGGTTTCAGTACTTTGGCCGCAGTCTTCTTGTAACGGTCTTGATCGTCGTTCCTATAGTCGCCTATGTGGTGACTATCTTCGCAACGATCTATGGCCCGCTGATCATGAAGGCGGTCGGCGGGAATAAAGTTTCAGACGATGAGTTGCTTACGACATTCGGTGTGGCGATAGTGGTGGATCTTATCGTCGCATTGGCGATGGTTTGCATTCACTCGCTGCTCATCTTTTCCTTTCCGCTGATCGTTGACCGCGGCCTCTCGAGCTGGGAAGCGATCAAACTGAGTGCCCGAGCCGCGCTAAAGAATGCCGGCGGGATCGGCGGGCTGATCGTGGTGAGCTTTATTCTTGCCGTACTCGGGGAGCTTGCGTGCGGTATCGGGCTTTATCTGATGATTCCCATCCTCACGGCGTCGAACGTCATGGCGTACAGAAAAGTCTTTCCCGCGCTTACGGCCGGATCGCTCGATCCGCCGCCGCCCACAGCTTATTCCGAACTCGCATGATAGAACCTGTACAGATAATCGAGGAATCTGAAAGCAAAATGTCGATCAAATGGTCGAACGGCACCGAGACACGTTATTCGGCGGCGCAGCTTCGCCGCTCGTGCCCGTGCGCGCAATGCGTGGATGAATGGACCGGTAAAAAAACGCTCGAGGACCGCAATATTCCCGATGACATAACGATCTCATCGACATCGATCGTCGGCAGGTACGCCCTCAACTTCCATTTCTCAGACGGGCACGATACGGGGATATTCAGCTTTGAATATTTGCGGAAAATGTCGGTGTGACGCCTTCCCGAATTCGAATGATATACTTGTGTGGTTACGACATTAAACCACCCGCTATAGCAGGTGGTTCTGACTTATATGCACGAGCGGGATATTTTTGACGAGCGGCAGGAGGTCAAGAAGGCGAGTTTTTCTTGCCCTCATTGCCGAGAACGTGCCGATTACGACGTTCGCTGGATGAAGCGAACGAAGAAAAAGAACGCGCCGCGAAACCTCAATGAGCACGAACGTGCTCAATTTCAAAAGTCCCGTGATTATATGGTCCGCGTCGACGATATGCTGATGTGCCAGAATATCCGATGCCGGAAGCGTTTCGAGATACCGTCGTCGCAATCCGTCGTCTTTATCTGACCTGAGCAAACAACTAGGGGGAAATATGAACGATCCAAAAGAACTTGAGTTTTACGAGAGCGAGTCTGTCCCGGACGAGGAATTTCAGGCCGAATTGAAGGCTGAGATCGACGCCGCTCCTACAGATGTCGACGAACTGACCGAACGGCTCGAAGAGAATACAGCTGCTTCGCCAAAGACGTCGGGCGGCGATATTGACGCCGCGTGGGAAGAGGCTAATACATCCGGTTCGGAAGCCGTGTTCGGGGATAATCCTACGCCCGACCAATCGCTCGTCGAGGCCAACGCTCACGCTATGGGGATCGACTTTCAGGACAATGAGCCGCTCGATTTTGTCGAGAAACTTGAGAAGCGCGACCGGGATCGTTTTGAACTGGACGAAGGTTCGAAAACGTCTGACGATATGATCTAAAGTTTCTACAATTCAAAAATAAAGAAGGCCGGATGAACCGGCCTTTCTCTTTTCATTCAGCCTGGGAAGACCGAATTAATATATCGAGAATGTGTATTCGATCTGTTTCGTAACAGTTTGGCCAATGCCATTGTTCTTTGCCGGCTCAAACCTTATGTTTCTTGCAGCTGCGATCGCCTGCTCGGTCAGGCCGTTGGGAAGCCCTTTAACCGCTGAAATACCGCCGATCGAACCGTTAGCATTGAAGGTCACGCGAAGGATCACCGTTCCTTGAATATTCGCCTGACGCGCTGAATCCGTATAACCGGGACGCGGCTTGGAAAGGATCTTGATCGGTTGCGTTACACCATGAAGATCAGGAGGAGGCCCGCCCGGCAGCCCTTCATTGCCGCCGCCGTTTCCATTTCCATTGCCGGGACCGTTGCCGCCGCCAAAGCCCGAGCCGTTACCCGAACCGGCACCTGTTCCACGGCCGCTGCCCTGACCCGTGCCCACGCCGCTGCCCTGGCCGCCGCCCGAACCGGTACCATTTGAGAAGTTAGCAAAACGCCCGTTCGGATCTCCCCAAACCTCGTATTTCTTCTCAAAGGTCTTGTTGCCCTCGGTTTGCGGAGGAGGAGTCTGAAGCTGAAAATCGTCGAATCGGGGAACCTTCGCGTCGGGCGGTCGCGTAGGATTCTTTGACTGGTCTGCAAGGTCGCCCTGAGTGGTCTCTTCTTTCTCCTCACGGCCTCCGCCGCCGCCGCCGCCCGCATCCTTATCCTTCTTCTGCTGCTGCTCTTGCTCGGTCTCCATAATCGTGTCGTCAACAATAACAGCGTTGAAAACATCATCGTTTATCGAACCGACCTCGAGATCCTTGCTAAAGATGTTGTAAACGAGCGCTCCCATGAGCACAGCGATCATGAAACCAAATGTCCCGACCAGAAGACCGGCGCGAGTGCCGACGTTCTTCTCTTCCATTACCGTGAGGTAATAAGCCCCTTCAGCCTGTGCCCGGGAATGCTCCTCTTCGAGCGAAAGAGGACGGGCGTCCGCGTCCACGGCCCGTGTCTGAGCAAAGATCGGGGACGCCGCCGGAACCGCCGTCGCTGCCTTTTTGATAACCGTTTCGGTCTCAGGCTCCTCTTCAAAAGGTGCCGCGGATGCTTCCTCCGCCTCAACGGTCTCGGCGGGTGCAGCAACCGCTTTCGTTTCGATCGCTTCCTCAGCCGCATCGGCGTGGATCTCTTCGACAGGGGCGTCTTGCACCGGCTCCTGGATGGGCTCGATGAAAGCCGGAGTTTCCGGTACCCGCGATGCTTCAAGGGGCGTCGCTGTCCCCAGCGGGCTCATCTCGAATGCCTCAAGCGCCGAACTACAGTTGGGACAAAATCCGAATTTCTCCGGAAATCCTTCGTCACAGTTACTGCAAAATTTAACGATCTTTCCCATCTTCAGCCTCTCAGAGTATTGCCCGGTTCAATGCACGGGCGGCATAAGCAGTTAAAACGATTATATCGCGTTAGATCCAGAAGTTCAGCCTGTTTTTTGATGTCGAACCGGCGTCAACTTCACGTGCGGTTTCTTTCACTTTCCATAGATGCCAACGGTGTTTGACGCGATGCCCGACCCCATCTAATATTTTCATTTACGACACGAGAGGTAAACACTTTGTTCCCGCGTCGTTTGCAACAGATACACCGCCCATTTGCAACTAATGACAAGCAAAGCGTGCCCTTAGTTTTTCAGACGATGTTGAGAACGATTTCATTACAAAAAATTGCGGTCATTATTGCGTTTGCATTAGTATCGGTGAACCTCGCGGCCGGGCAATCTCCGACGCAGGAAAAACTCCTGAATGGGCTGAAGGTCCTGATGTGGAGCGACCCCTCGGCCGCAAAGGTGAATCTGAAACTCCGCATTCACTCCGGCTCTGCGTTCGATCCGCAGGGTAAAGAGGGCGCGATACAACTACTTGCCGACAGCCTGTTTCCGGATGCGGCGACCAAGGAATTCTTCGCAGAGGATCTCGGCGGCAGTCTCAATGTCGTTACGACCTACGACTACATCGAGGTCGATGCTTCGGCCAAGCCGGACAGCCTCTCGACGATGATCGAGACGATAGCAAACGCCGTTTCAAATCCTGCGATCGATAAGGACTCCACAGCGAAGGTCCGCACCGCGTTGCAAGCCCGGTTAAAACAACTCGAGGCGGATCCCGCGTACGTCGCGGACCAGGCCGCGGCAAAACGGCTCTTCGGAACATACCCGTACGGTCGGCCGCAGATGGGCTCGACGGCGAGCGTCGAGAAGCTGACGTTCGCGGACGTTCTCGATCAAAAGGAACGCTTCCTCGCCGCTGATAACGCCACGATGACGCTGAGCGGCAACTTCGACAAGGCTTCTACAATGCGCGCGATCCGCCGATATTTCGGGCCGTGG
>JAFAOW010000113.1 GCA_019247455.1 Acidobacteriota bacterium
CCGGACTTCGACGTGATTGTTGCGGGCGAGGTCATCGAGCACCTCAACAACCCCGGACTCTTTCTAACGGGTGTCAAGAAGCTAATGTCACCGGACACAAAGCTTCTCATCACGACCGTGAACGCCTACTGTGGATTTCGAGGCATCTATTACGCTCTACGGGGCCGTCGCGGGGTGGCCGAACCGATACACCCCGACCACATATCATACTATTCGTACTCGACCCTCCGGCACCTGCTCGACAGGCATGACCTTAGGGTGGAGAATTTTTTGTATTACGATATTGGAGTGGAGCACCGCAAATTTTCGCGAAAACCATTGCTTTGGCTAAATGATATTTGTGTGCGCCTAGCCCCTCAGCTCGCCGACGGTCTAATAGCGGTTTGTACGCTCGACTGATGATCAATAGAACCGCATTACCGGGTGGCTCGGTCCCGTCTGAACGGAAGAACAAGTTCCTCTTCCCGATAGCAGCGCTTTGGGGAATTGTGATGCTGGTCATCCTGGGCCTGATAACAAATGATCTTAGCCAGGACCTGACTGTACAGAGATATTATTTGCTGCCCTGGGCTTTTCTTACGGGGCTTGTTGTACTAGTGCCGGCGGCCTATCTGCTATACCGAGGCGAATTCGACCCTTGTCATCCTCTCGTTTTTGTAGCATGGTCGTATTTCCTTCCGGCGTTCTGCATTGGGGGGACGCTCCTCGCCCTCGGTATAGTGGACGAAGAGCATCTGACTTTCGTTGACAATCAGAAATACAATCTCCCCCTTACCTTTGTTTATATCATCGTGGGATTCGCCGGGCTTGTTCTCGGTTATGGTGCGCCGCTCGGCAGGTACATCGGGCAGAAGATCTCGCGACGCCTCCCTGTGTGGAACTGGACCGACGAAACAATTTGGAAACCCGCCTTGATCCTATTCGGGCTGGGAATGCTGACCACGTTCTGGGGCTTTATCGAAGGCCTGTTTGGGTTTCAGCGAAGCGAACAGCGGGAGTCCTATGACGGAGCGATCTATCTCTTGACACTTTTATGGAGCGAAGCGTGTTTCGTTCTGTGGCTTTTGATCTGGCGAGCTCGCCCCATGAAGCGAGGACACTACTTTATTTTGGCCGGTCTCCTCATCACCCTCTTGACTCGGGCTGCCTTCGCGGGCAGCCGCGGCGCTCTCTGGGGTTCCCTCATAATGATCCTTTTCGCCTTCATCCTCTCCGGCAGAAAAATAACATTCAGGTCCGCGATGGTCAGCGGCATCGCCGGGGTCCTGCTGATCATTGCTGGCGTAATATATGGGACCACGTTTCGCGAGGTCAAGGGCGACGAAGCGAGGATGGACATCGGCTCATACGCCCAACTGGTGCCGGCCACCTTTGATAAAGTTACTGAAGCGGATGCTCTATCAAATTTAGGGATGGCGTTTGACACGCTTGGAAATCGAATGGAATCGGTCGGCGTTCTATCCGTAGTCGTCGCCAATTACGAAAAGCTCGCTCCCGAGGAAAAAAGCTACGGCATTGACAATAATATCTGGTACTCGACGGCTTACTTCTTGATACCCCGAATACTCTGGCCTGAGAAGCCAGTCGCATTTGAGCCACACGGGTACTCGGATCTTTATTTCAATTATCGCGACACTTCGTTCTTGATAACGCCCATAGGTGATCTGCTTCGCAACTTTGGCCCGATCGGCGTTCCGCTGGGAATGATCTTCCTCGGGCTCCTTCTGCGAACACTCCATACGGCTTTTATCGCTGACCAGGAATTCTCTTACTGGAGAGCGACCTTGTATTACATGGTTTTCAGTTCGCTGTCACTTGAGGGAGCCTTCGGATTTATTATCCCTACTTTCTTCAATGTTGCATTCATTTCGTTTGTGGGACTCCTGCTATTCCGGTTGATCCTCGGTAAAGGTGCCAAAGCTGGAGAGATTGCGGCATGAAGAAGTTGGTATTTACAAATGGCTGTTTCGACCTGATCCATCCGGGCCACATCCAGTTGCTCGAGCAGGCTAAAGCTTTGGGTACCTACTTGATCGTCGGGATAAACAGTGACAATTCCGTTCGATCGATAAAAGGGCCTGACCGGCCGCTGCTCGGTGAAAGCGAGCGGGCCGAGATTCTGCGTGCGATGCGGGCTGTGGACGAGGTCCGTATTTTCGACGAGCAGACACCTGCTAAGCTTATTCAAGAGATCCGGCCGGATGTACTTGTCAAAGGAGGCGACTGGCCTGTGACCGAGATCGTCGGCGCGTCGTTTGTACAATCCTACGGTGGCGAAGTTCGATCACTCCCTCTGAGAGATGGCTTTTCAAGCACGCGTTTGATCGAAAATATGAAAAAGGATGATGGCTGGCAGGCTTCTAAAAGGAGCGGCGTGGTAGCAGCCTCACTGGCCCAGCACCAGGAAGTTTTCGAACACCTTGCCGCGAACTTCGCCGATCAGATCGAACAAACCGCGAGGCTACTGCTCGATACGTTCATGGCTGGGAAAAAGGTGCTTATCTTTGGCAACGGCGGCAGCGCCGCGGACGCCCAACACCTCGCAGCGGAATTTGTCGGACGCTATGAAACGGAACGAAAGGGCCTCCCAGCGATAGCTTTGACCACTGACACATCGGCATTGACCGCACTCGCGAACGATTATCAGTTTGACCGCGTTTTCGCAAGGCAGGTCGAGGCTCTCGCCGCTCCCGGGGATTGTGTTATCGCGATAAGCACGAGCGGCAATTCGCCGAATGTTATCTCCGCGGTGATGGCGGCCCGCGAACGTGAATGCAAGGTGATCGGGCTCACCGGCGAGAAGGGAAAAAAGCTCGCAGGCCTCTCGGATGCGTGCATAATGGTGCCGTCGGCTCGTACGGCGCGGATCCAGGAAGCGCACATCGCGATCGCTCACCTTTGGTGTGAGCTGATCGACGGATGGATAGGCGAAAAATGAAGGCCTCGGATTTACTCAACGATCTTCAAAGGGCGCGGCTTCTCGTCATAGGCGATATCATGCTCGATCGCTACTGGTGGGGAAGCGTGGACCGTATTTCTCCGGAGGCCCCAGTGCCTGTCGTTCGCCTGAATGACACAAGTCTCGCTGCGGGAGGTGCGGCGAATGTCGCCCTCAACATATCGGGACTGGGTTGCGAGTCTCACCTGGTCGGCGTGACCGGTGATGATCAGGAGGCGCTCGAACTAAAGGCGATACTTGATGAGAACGGGGTGGGGCCGAGGTTCGTCCGCTCGGGGTCTCGCAAGACCACCGTAAAAACACGCATCGTCGCGCACGGCCAACATGTAGTTCGCATCGATCAGGAAGACGTCGAACCTTTGACTCAAGACGAAAGTCATCGGTTGATAGAGACGGTCGAAATCGTGGTCGATAACGTTGACGCTGTCGTCCTGTCGGACTATGGCAAGGGGACTTTTACAGGCGACTTCCTTACTTCAGCGATTGAACTCGTCAATAGAAGGAATAAGCCTATCTTCGTCGACCCAAAGGGCAGTAAGTTCGATAAATACAAGGGCGTTACTGCTATCACGCCCAACCAGCGAGAAGCCATGACGGCATGTTCGATCGATCCTCATGAAGCGGATCCTGTGCCTCTTGCTGGCAAGCTGTTGAGCGACTCGCTTGGAGCGTCCGTACTCATTACCGAAGGCGAAAAGGGAATGACCCTCTTCGAAAACGGCGCGAGGCCCCATCATTTCGATTCCTTTGCACGCGAGGTTTTTGACGTCACAGGAGCGGGCGACACGGTGATAGGCGTTTTTGCAGCTGCGGTCGCAGCCGGCCGTACAATGATCGACGCCGCCTGGCTCGCCAACGTCGCTGCGGGACTTGTTGTCGGACGAAAGGGCACGACAGCGATCACACGGGCGACGATCGAGGACTTTTTGGCCTCGGCCCACGCCCCTGATCTCGGTCTCGTCTCAACGGCATGAAGGTCCTCTTCATCGAGCGCCGCCCATATGCAACGCCGAGCATCGAGAGGGTCTTTACTCAGGTCGCAAAGGATCTGCGTGAGCTGGGGTTTGAGGTCGCGTTTGAGAAACTGCCTTTTGCGAGCTCGCTCGCAGGGGTTATCGGAAACCTCGTGTTCTTTAGACCGCAAAAGGCGGACGTCTATCATCTGACCGGGGACGGCGGCTACTTGCTGCTGAAGTTACCCGCCCGAAAGACTGTTTTCACGATCCACGACATGATCGCGCTCCACACTCGCCGAGGGATCAAGCGGCGAATTCTCAAGTGGCTTTTCTTTGGCATACCTGCCAAGCGTGCCCGCTGGATCACGGCAGTCTCCTACGCGACGCGCAAGGAGCTTGAACGGCATTATGACGACTTGAAAGGGAAGATTCGCATCATTCCCAACCCGTTGATCGAAGGATTCGTTCCGGCCGCCGAAGATCGGCCTTCTCGGGACGGCGTGACCGTGCTCCAGGTCGGCACGGCACCGAACAAGAACCTCCCCCGTTTGATCGAGGCAATGCAGGGAACCGGCGCTCACCTTCGCGTCATTGGATATTTGAGCGGGGAGATCCGCGAATTACTCGAAGAAAATCAGGTGGATTTCACCAACACGGAACGTCTTTCAGACGAACATGTCGTCGCGGAATATCAAAAAGCGGCAACTGTTACGGTCTGCTCAACATACGAGGGATTTGGCCTGCCGATCATCGAAGCACAGGCCGTTGGAACGCCAGTTGTTGCAAGCAACATCTCGCCGATGACCGAAGTTGCGGGCGATGGCGCGATATTTGTCAAACCAAATGATCCCGGGAGCATTCGCGAAGGGATTCTAAGCGTATTGAATGACGAGCAAACCAGGCGATCGGTTGTGGAGAGAGGATTCGAAAACGTCGTCCGCTTCCGAGCCGCCAATATCGCCGAGCAATATGCCCATCTCTACCGCGAGGTGATCGAAAAGTCTCAATGAAGTCGCCTACTCGCCCGGTCGTGCTTGTGATCTCTGACTATTATCTGCCGGGCTACAAGAGCGGCGGCGGAATGCGAAGCGTCGTCAACATGGTCGACAGGTTCTCGGATCGATACGATTTTCGCGTTCTTACGCGTGACCATGACGGGCCGCTCGACGTCGCCCCGTACACGAGCGTAAATATCAATGCCTGGAATAAGGTAGGAAACGCGTCGGTCTTCTATATTTCCAAGGACCGACTTTCGATGCGAGGGGTCCGCCGTATTGTTTCGAAAGCTGGGCCGGACCTCATTTATTCCAATAGCTTCTTTACGCCGGCCAACGTCAGGTTAATGCATTTGCGAAAATTCGGAGCGGTACCAAAGAGCACGTTGATCATCTCGCCGTGCGGTGAACTCTCACCGGCAGCTCTTGAGATAAAGAAAGCAAAGAAGGCCGCCTTCATCCGTGCTTCAAACGTTCTTGGTTTTCATCAGAATGTCATCTGGAAGGCCTCGAGCGATTCCGAGGCGGCGGAGATCTCGCGCGCCCTTGGCGACCAAGCTCATATATTGATCGCCCCCGACCTTCCTCCCGCCTCCTTTTATTCAGCGAGGCCTCTACCAAAAAAACCGGCAAAGTCCGCAGGTGCTGCAACATTTGCATTCTTGTCCCGTTTTGCACGCATCAAGAACTTCGGCTTTCTGATCGATCTACTTCGGGATGGAATAAAAGGCAATATCGAGATCAATGTGCTGGGCCCTATTGAGGACACCATCTACTGGGACGAATGTCAGCGTGCGGCAAAAGATCTTTCCTCAAATATCCGGATCAATGTCCACGGGGCGGTGATGCATGAGCTAGTGGTCGAGACACTAGCTCAAAGCGACTTTCTGATCTCTCCAACACGCAGTGAGAACTTTGGCCATGCCCTTCTGGAGGCGCTCGCCGCGGGGTGCCCGCTCGTCGTCAGTGACCGAACGCCTTGGAGGCAATTACAGGAAAAGGGAATTGGTTGGGACATGCCTCTCGAAGATCCCGCGGTCTGGAAAGCTCAGATCCAAAAATGCATGGATATGGATGCCGCAGAGTATAAGGAGCTATCCGGAAATGCCAGGGTTTTTGCCAAGGAGTATCTTTCCGATCCGCGGGCCGAAGAGCCCACGCGCCAGCTCTTTGCGATCGCCCTTGAAGATAAGAGACATTCTTAACGTGAAATTAGGTGGTAGTATCAATTTCGGCCGGCTACCCAGGTCGCGAACGTTTGTATGAAAGTAATGACCATCTTCGGTACTCGACCGGAGATCATCAGATTGAGCCTCATTGTCCGCCTGCTGGATCAGCATTGCGAGCACACGACCGTTCATACGGGACAGAATTACGACGAAAGCCTTAGCGATATTTTCATTCGCGATCTGGATTTCCGGCAACCCGATGTTCATCTCGGCGTCAGGTCAGCATCATTTGGTGAGCAGATAGGGCAAATACTCTCAAAAATAGACGCGGTTTTTGATGAGCGTAAGCCCGACCGGGTACTAATTCTTGGCGACACGAATAGTGCGCTCTCAGCGATGATCGCCGCTCGACGTCGAATACCCGTCTTTCACATGGAAGCGGGCAATCGCTGTTACGACGATCGTGTTCCGGAAGAAATAAACCGCCGCATCGTCGATCATTCTTCGGCCGTCCTTTTGCCTTATACCCACCGAAGTAAAGAAAATCTTGTCAGGGAGGGAATTGAGCGCGAGAGGATATTCGTCACGGGCAATCCTATCAAGGAGGTACTCGACGGTTTTGAAGACCGGATCGAGGCGAGCAGAATTATGGATGCCCTCGGAGTGAAGCCTTTCGAGTATTTTCTCGTCTCGCTGCATAGAGCGGAAAATGTTGATCTGCCCGACCGACTCGTAAACATTTTCACAGGCCTGGCCGGAGTTTTTGATAAATTCAATAAGCCGGTCCTCCTTTCGGTCCACCCCCGGACTGCCGAAAAACTTCAGCAGCAGGGACTTCAGCCCGATCCCAAAAAGATCAGGCTTCTCAAAGCCCTCGGCTTCTTCGATTTTGTCCGTCTCGAGAAAAGTGCTCTTGCCGTGCTGACCGATAGCGGCACGGTGCAGGAGGAATGCTCGATCTTCCGGATCCCAAACGTCACCTTAAGGGACGTCACCGAGCGCCCAGAAACCATCGAATGCGGGAGCAATATTCTTTCAGGCGCCGATCCCCGGGCGATAACCGCCGCCCTCGAATTGGCGATGGCACAACCCGCTTCATGGGAGCCGCCGCCGGAATTTCTAGTCTCAAATGTTTCTCAAACCGTCTCGAAGATCGTTCTCGGCTATTCAAGCATCCGCTCACATTCGTGAAACGCCGTTGATGTCGAATAACGAGACTGCCGTTTCCTCAAAGCCTACCTTGTGGGTGCTGACGGAGGTTTATTACCCCGAGGAGATCTCAACAGGTTATTACCTGACATCGATCGCTGAGGGCCTCACAGATTCCTTCAAAGTCAAGGTGATCACTGGCCAGCCCAAGCACATGAGCCGCGGGTCTAGGGCGCCAAAGCGTGAGACGAGGGACGGGGTAGAGGTATTTCGCGTTTGGGGAACTACGTTCGACAAAAATTTCCTCCCCCTTCGGCTTCTAAACATGGCCACAATTGGGCTCTCAACCCTCTGTAAGACACTCATCAGTTTTCGAAGCGGAGACAAGGTCCTCGTCGTAACGGCGCCGCCAACAATGCCTTTCATAGCGACGCTCGCGTCGCTCGCAAAAGGCGCAGCCACGACCGTGCTCATACAGGACAGTTATCCGGAAATACTGACCGCTGTCGGCGCCATCAAACCCAGTTCGTTGTCGGCGCGACTCATAGATCTCGTGAATCGATGGGTCTTCAAATACAGCCGCATGATCATCGTAATGGGACGCGATATGAAAGCACTCTTAGAAAGAAAGACCGAGGGATTAGATATACCCGTTCGCGTTATCCCGAACTGGGCCGATTTGGAGAATATTCATCCTGTTCCCCGTGAGAGGAACGAACTGCTGGCCGAACTCGGCCTTCAAGATAAATTTGTACTCTTGTGCGCCGGAAATATTGGTCCCGCTCTAGATCTGTGCACAATTGTGAACGCCGCCGCCCTTTTCAAGGATGACGGTGATATTCATTTCCTCTTTATCGGAGCGGGGGCGAGAGTAGATTGGCTAAGAAACGAGATCGAGAATCGAGGTTTGACCAACGTCACGGTTCACGACTACATTCCTCGCTCAAAGCAAACGTTGTTTTTGAATGCCTGCGATGCGGGCCTGGTATCACTGGTCCGCGGCATGAAAGGTACAGCGATGCCCAGCCGAACATACAACCTTATGGCGGCAGCAAAGCCTGTCGTCGCAATATGCGAGAAAGATTCCGAGTTGGAACTCGTCGTCCATGAGGATCATATTGGTATCGCCGTCGAACCCGGAGACGCTCAAGCCCTTTGCAATGCGATCCTCGAATTGAAAAACCGGGCCGGGCTCTCATCGGAATTCGCTGCTAACGGCCGACGCGCCGCTCAAGCCAAATATTCGTTATCGCACGCGATCGACCAATACCGGGAAGCACTCATCTGAACTTCAGCATCAAACCTGAGGTTCAAAATAGCCTCTCCTCGGGGCGTGTGAGATAATTTCTAAAGACCAAGATGATGGGACTCGCCATTTTTGCAGCAGTTTTGGGAATGGCATACCTCGGCGTCGCTCTTTTTCGCCGTTTCGGCATAAGTAACCAGCTTCTGGACATTCCTAACGAACGAAGTTCGCACACCCACCCCACGCCTCATGGGGCAGGATTGGTTATAGTTATCCTTTCACTTTTAGCCTATATTCCTATCTCGCTCTTCGCCTCCGGCTCGGTTTCGTGGGGTTACTTCGGTGGAGCTTTGTGCATAGCGCTCATCAGCTTTCTCGACGACATTCGGCCCATTCCGTTTTTCTGGCGCCTGATAATTCAAAGCGCGGCCGCGATCGTGCTTATAGCTGACCTGGAGACCTGGCACGGGATCACCATGCTCGGGAAGCTCAACCTTGGCAGCTTGGGCTATGTCCTAACCTTTGTATGGGTCGTCTGGATGGTCAATGCGTACAATTTCATGGATGGCATTGACGGCTTGGCCGGCCTGCAAGCAGTAATTGCTGGTATCGGCTGGCTTCTTGTTGGACTAATACAGCAAGACCCTTCTCTATACCTCTACGCGGGAATAATCGCGGCGGCGAGCATGGGTTTTCTTCTGCACAATTGGCGGCCCTCCAATATTTTTATGGGCGACGTCGGAAGCGCATTTTTGGGCTTCACGTTTGCCGCCCTGCCCCTGTTGTCCCGTGAACATGTGTCCCATTCGCCGGACCTGCTCCCGATTGCAGCGGTCCTGTTCGTGTGGTTTGTGCTTTTCGACGCGATGGTAACGGTGCTGCGGCGTCTCGTTCGGGGCGAAAACATTTTTCTAGCGCATA
Source organism: Acidobacteriota bacterium (assembly GCA_019247455.1). Taxonomy (GTDB): domain Bacteria; phylum Acidobacteriota; class Blastocatellia; order Pyrinomonadales; family Pyrinomonadaceae; genus OLB17. The sequence goes on from JAFAOW010000113.1 coordinate 9,396, forward strand.
GAGAGCACCTTTTCCAAAGACTTGTCTCGTCGGGACTAACACATCGGCGGGTGACGCTGCTATACGGTGTTTTAGCGACCCTTTTGAGCCTGTCGGTTCTTATATCTGTGAAATTCCGCAACGATATCGGCTTAGCTATGTTTCCAGTCGTTCTGATCCTCTCCTCGCTGTTGCTTCTCATTTGTTTTCGTCGAAAGGTGCTGGGACAATACTCTTCTTCTATCGATGGCAGCCCCAAGAATTTGGAGTTGCCAAGCCCTGAATGATGAGTGAACCGGAGATAGCCGCACAGGTCGCCGCCTGCTACTGTTTTGAATCCTATGGCGTTAAGGTCAAACTGGAGGGCAATGACAGGCGTCTGATCGCCGATGCCGCACGGCGGGCCCAAGCGGCACTCGTAGGGAACGTAAAACCAATCCGATCCCGAACATTTCACCATGAATTTCAGATCCTGAAAAAAGGAGCCTCCCGCTTTCGGCTCCTTCATGAGGATCAGGATACTGGTTGGGGCACGTCGCGGCGGCTGTTACTAAAATATTTCGACAGCGTACTCCGTGTTTCTGTTGGTGAGTATGCGGTGGACCGGGTGTTCCTGCATGCTGGCGCCGTGGGTTGGAAAGAGAAAGCGATACTTCTCCCTGCGCATAGCTTCAAGGGGAAGTCTACTCTTGTTTCAGAACTGGTAAAGCTTGGTGCCCAATATTATTCGGACGAATACGCCGTTCTTGACCCTAAAGGCATGCTTCATCCCTTTGCGAGGCCGATCTCTATGCGAACGGACGATGGTAAATGCAGGGCGTATGACGTGAGTGTTGAGCAGCTCAACGGTAAGTACGGCTCTGATCCCATTCCAGTCGGAAGCGTCCTATTCACGGAATTCCTGCGCGGCCGTAACTGGCGGGCCCCACGGGTTCTCTCGCCCGGCGCGGCGATGCTTGCCCTAATACCCTTCTCGTTATCGATACGAAAGCGCCCCGATCCGACGATGAACGTCCTTAAGACGGTGAGCGAAACTGCGTTTGTCGGGACCGGAAAGCGGGGTGAGGCCGCCCAGTTCGCGAAACAGTTCCTTGATTTCCTTGATCATTACTCCTCGAACTTGAATTCAAATAACCCCGTTCTGATCTGATCATGTTCGAGCAATGATCGCCTTTACGGAGGTCTGCGCTCGGTAGCACTGCACGACCGTCTCTGCTACTCTTTTTTTGTGTTCCGCCCGGCAGAAACCGATATTTCAGATGAGCATCGATGGGCAATACTGCAGCGTAGGGCACAGGAGGTGCGAGCCGTCGAAGCATTCTCGATAATGCGGTCGTATGGCATCGAACCGGTCCTTATCAAAGGCCTCGCGGCTGCCTACTTTTACCCCTCAGGCCAACTTCGGATGTCGGTGGACATGGACCTGGCGGTATCCGCGAAAGATCATTCACTCGCAAAACAGATCTGTTTCGCTGACGTCGCCGGTCTGGCCATAGACCTTCACGACGAGCTTCGGCATCTGGACACTGTTCCATGGCCGGACCTGTTTTCTAATAGTGTGACGGTGGATATCGATGGAGCTCCAATCAGGTTCCTTCGACCGGAAGACCACCTTAGGGTTCTCTGCCTTCACTGGCTGACCGACGGCGGGGTGTATAAGGACCGGTTGTGGGATGTCTACTATATCGTTAGCCGCCGCGAGCGCGATTTTGATTGGGATAGGGTCTTTGACCCCGTTAGCCCGCGAAGGCAGCGTTGGTTGAAATGCGTCCTCGGGCTAGCCGAAAAATACCTCGGTCTCGATCTCGATCGGACACCCGCTGCCGGGGCAGCCGCAACCCTGCCCCAGTGGCTTATCAGGACTGTCGAGAAGGAATGGTCGGAGAAGGTACCGTTGATCCCTCTGGGTGCATGCCTCGGTGACCGTAAGATGCTCTTTCAACAATTCGCCCGACGTCTTCCCCCCAATCCTATACAAGCGACTATCGATATGGAGGGGGATTTCGATACGCGCTCGAGATTGTATTTTCAGGTCGCAAGCTCAATAAGGAGATCCTTGCATTTGTCCCGCTTGTCTCCGCAACGCCTGGATTTATGACCGGACGCAGCGAACTCACACTCGCGATAGAAGCCGCGATCTCGGGCGGCAGCCTTGCCCTCCTCGACAGAGACGCGGTTTTGGCGTCATGGACAAATGATCGTCCTGTTTCACGCGCCGAAGATCTGCTTCGGGAAATCGATAGTATGTTAAGGGGAAACGGAGCTAAACCACAGGACTTGGATCTAATAGCGGTGTCCGCAGGCCCCGGAAGCTTCACTGGGATCCGTATCGGCCAAGCCACTGCTCTTGGCTTTAAGAATGCACTCGATATCTCGATGAGGAGTATCTCCGCTCTTGAAGCTATCGCTTCGGAATATTCGTCTCCTTCGAGCCTGCTCGTAGCCCTGCCTGTGGGCAGAAACGCGGTCGCCGTCTTGAACGGTCAATCAGGTGTGGTGTCCGTGACCGAAATGTCTCTGCTTTATTCAGCGGTTCAAATGGACGCAGCGACCACTTATATCCTCCATACTGACCTCGCATCCGAGATCGGCGAAGTGAGTAATGTCGTAGACGCTGGCAAGAATGTAGCTTCGGCGGTCGGCCGCGCGGCTCGTTCTCACGAAGTGGATAATAGGGAACCTATCTTCCTTAACAAAAGCTTTTGATGATGAGAAATGTATCCCAGTTTGAAGCTCGGATAAGAACTGTAGACTCGTCGAATATCGCGGACATTATTCGACTCGCGGCGGAAACAGGCCTTAGTCCCTGGACCCATAATGATCTTCTTGCCGAGATCAGGAATCCGAAGGCGATACTTCTAAAGCTTCTCTCGGACTCTAACGAAGTGCTGGGCTTTGTAGTCGGCAGGGTCATTCCAGGCGGAGCAGACAAATATCCGGACGCTGAGATCTATAACATCGCTGTCAGGCAGGACTTTCAGCGACGCCGCTTGGGTCAGCGGCTCTTAAGTGAGTTCCGCGATAGATGTCGGCAAGGAAGAGTCCAATTTATTTGGCTCGAGGTTCGCGAGTCTAATGGCAACGCTATAGGGTTTTATGAAAGCAATGGCTTTAAACCGGTGCAAGTCCGGGCGAATTTCTACCGGAACCCCACTGAAAACGCCATTATTATGCGTCTCGCCCTGAAAAACGAAACTGCTTGATAATTTATTCAGTAGGGTCTAGAATTCAAGTTAAGCCCGCCTACAGCTAAAAATGATGCCGACGGGCCCAGAAACTTTGACAAGTGAGGACAAAACGCTATGGACATGTCAACGGCTGATCCGGTGAGAGATGAATTGCTGAAAAGCGATCAGAATTTCAGAGAACTGGTACATCAGCACGAGGACTTCGAAAAACGGTTAAGTGAACTAGCCCACTTGACCTATCCAAATGACGACGAACAGCTAGAGGAGATCACCCTCAAGAAAAAGAAACTCCAGGTTAAAGACGAGATCTACGCAATGATGCAGCAGCACGCCGTTTCGCACTAGCGACGCAGGCAGTAGCTGATAAAATTTTTTATGGAAGCGGTTCCGGCCTATAGGCCCGGGCCGCTTTCTTGCTTTTTGCATGGCCCGGTACTGAACGCTTTGAGTCCTCCGGACGTCAGTACAACGATTTGCGGGCCCACCGGTGCAGGATTCCCTGCAAGCACCTCATCCGTTCCAAAAGCGATCTGCCCCGCCGTTTTTCCGGTCTCGATCGATGTAAGAGCCGCGGAGTGATCATCGGTCGCCGCTGTGGCAAGGTACCCTGGACCGAAGAGGCTAAACCCGGTCAGCCGAGCTGTGAGCCGCCGCTTCCATCGAACCGAACCGTTCTCGGGGTTGACCATGTAAACAAAATTGTCGTAAGAACCGATCAGTAACTGGCCGTTGATCGTATTAATCAACGAGACCCTGCCCCCGGTCTTGAAGCGCCAAGCCGGCTTCGCACCGCCCATTGGAGTCGACGTCAGATTCCCTCGCTCGTCCCCAATTACCAGGCTGTTATTCAGAAAAGTGAATGCAGTCGATTGGAACTGCTGCTTTTGCATCGCCTCGATCTCGCCATTGATCGCTGACACAACAAAAAGCTGCTTTGCAGTAGACGCCACAAGTATCCTGTCGCCGCTGAATACCGCGTCGCCCGCGAAACCCGAAGCGATCTCTCGCTTCCATCTCACGGCCCCATCTGCGGGGGCCAGCGCCTGGATCACGCCGTCCGCGGAAACTAAAATGAGGCTTTCATGGACGCTTGCTAAAGATTGCTGCGAGCTTTCAGGAAGCTTCAGCGTCCATGCCGTCACTCCCGTCTCTCTTGCAAGCGAACGCACCGTGCTTGCACCGCCGCCAGTAGTGACCGCCATAACCTTGCCCGCCGATACGATCAAATTCGAGCTGACTTCGCCGCCAAGGTCTGCGGACCAGGCCTTCTTACCCTCACGCGAATAGGCGTCGATCCGGCCGCCGCCGCCCGCAACGAACAGACTGGAGCCGTCGGTCGCCAGCGACCGGCCGTCTGCAATATCCTGCTGCCAGCATTTGTGAATATCGAGTTCTTGCGCGAAAAGACTCACCGCCGCAAAGCACAAGACGAGCGTCAAGATCGAAATTCTTAGGCTTGTCGAAGGCATCGGCGCAAAAGTCTTAGGTAGGCGTCTTAGGTCTTTAGATACAGATTTTAGCACACGCAGGTGTCGTGTTATATTGATGCCTGATACCCGCTTGCGAGTTTGAAATAAAGGCGTTTGGCCCGCGATTTTCTCGTCTCCGGCCTTTGCGATCTTTGGGCAAATGAACGGGTATTTGACGCAAATTTACACAAAAGAGGAAATAACCAATGTCATTCAACAAGATCATCATCGTAGGTAATCTAGGCCGCGATCCCGACCTCCGCTACACGCCGCAGGGCGTGGCCGTCTGCAGTTTCTCGATGGCCACAAACGAGAAGCGCCGTGACAAATCCGGCGAATTGCAGGACATCACAACGTGGTTCAAGGTCACGCTCTGGCGTCAGCAGGCAGAGAACGCCGCTAAATATCTTACCAAGGGCTCGCCGGTCTATATTGAGGGGCGCCTCCGCATCGAGGAATGGACCGACCGCGAAAATAACAATAGATACACGCTTGATGTTCAGGCGACGGATATGCAGTTTATCGGCTCCCGTAGCGATGGAATGAGCGGCGGTGGAGACTACAGCGGAGGCCACGATGATGAGCCCGCGTACAGCGGGGGCGCCAGTTCCTCAACGGCCGGCGGAGGCGCCAGCGCCAGCGCCCCGGCCACGGCTCCGGCACCTGACTCCGATGACGACATCCCGTTCTAAATAGCTGTCAGCATTCAGCACTCAGTGCTCAGCCAACCCGGTTTGATCTACTGACTGCTGAATGCTGATCGCTGACTGCTAACACTTATGCTCTTAGGACTACGAACCGTCATCTACAAAGTCAGCAACCTCGACGCGGCGAAAGCCTGGTACACCGAAGTACTAGGCTTCGGCCCTTACTTTGATCAGCCGTTCTACGTCGGTTTTAATGTAGGCGGATTCGAACTCGGCCTCGATCCCGACATGTCGGGCGTCGAGCGGGGAAGCAGCGTTGTCGCCTACTGGGGCGTCGAAGACGCCGATGCCGAATACGCCCGCATCCTTGCGATCGAAGGCACCAAAGAGCACTCACCCGTCAACGACGTCGGCCAGGGCATCAAAGTCGCTACGGTCAAAGACCCCTGCGGAAACGTTTTCGGCATCATCGAGAACCCGCACTTCGGTACGACTCAATGAACAAAAGGGACGCGATCTATCAAGAGCGGGTCGATGCTATCGCTCGCGATCTTAGCGCGCTTCCGATTAAGGAACTTGAGACGCGTTTCGAATATGGAGGCGGAACTGCCACTCTTAGCGAAAAAGACTTCTCCTATTTTCGCCATTCGCAGGCAGACGGAACACATAGAATGGTTATTCTGGATGAGCGGAAGCTGGTTATCGGGTATCGGAAGTACCTAAGCGGTGTGATCTGGACCGATGATGGAACAATCCGAACGATGACTAATACGGAGCTTGACGAATACGACTAACCGACAAAGTTTAGGGCCTAAACCCACTCGCCCATCTTCCGAAACTTCTTATACCGCTGATCGAGGAGCGTCTTACTGTCGAGGGAAGTGAGCGATTTGATCTCGCGTGATATCGCTTGTTTCAGCGAGCTGCTGATATCGTCAAACGATTTTTGCGCCTTCTTATCGCCATCGGCGGGAATGGTCCAGTTTTGCGGCTCCGGAATGATCTCGTCGATAATGTCGAAATTCTTTAGTTCCGCGGCCGTGAGTTTCAGGCCCTGCGCTGCGTCAGGTGCGCGAGCTGCGTCCTTCCAAAGAATTGCTGCGCAGCCCTCTGGGGTGATGACCGAGTAAACTGCATTCTCCATCATCAGCACGCGGTCACCAATTCCTATCGCGAGAGCCCCACCCGAGCCTCCCTCGCCAAGGACGACCACAATGATGGGAACCTTCAGCCCCGCCATCTCGCGAAGGTTATAAGCGATGGCCTCAGCTTGCCCCCGTTCCTCAGCGTCGATCCCCGGATAGGCTCCGGGCGTGTCAATGATCGTCACGATCGGCCGCCCGAACTTCTCGGCCATCTGCATCACCCGCAAGGCTTTTCGATAGCCCTCGGGCTTCGACATCGCAAAGTTCCGGTGCCGCCGCTCGTTGATATCGCGGCCCTTCTGCTGGCCGATGACACAGACCTCCACACCATCGAGCTTCGCAAAACCCGTGATCATCGCCGGGTCGTCCGCAAAGCGCCTGTCGCCGTGGATCTCTACAAAATCCTCGAAGATAGTGTTAAAGAGATCCATCGCGTACGGACGGTCAGGGTGCCGTGCCATCTGCACGCGTTCAAAAGCGGGTGTCGACATAAGCTACATTCTAACTGATAAGAAACAGGAACCACAGATGAACACCGATGAACACAGATCAGAAACGCCGCCTATCTGTGTTTATCCGTGTCCATCTGTGGTCTCATCTTCATAACGCCCAGTCAACCACGCAGCCTCTCGCCTCGAGCTCTTTCTGCAGCGCCCTGCTCCCCGCGATCAGCAAACCATTCGCCTCAACCGTCGCTCGAGTATCGCCCGCAGGTATATCAAGCACCACTAAGCAACTCCCACGATCTCTCTCCAACAAGTAATACAAGTTCTCGAAAAACTCCTGCGAGCCTCCATTCTGCGGCGGCACGGTAATATGAACTCGCCGTGCTTTCGTCGCGATCGCGTCATTTATCGAACGCAGGTCATTGACCATTAGCGTCGGCTCCTGGCCCTCGCTCGCCTCTATCTTTCCTTCCGCGATAACAAGCTCGTCGTCTTTCAAAAACGGCAGTAGCTTGTTGAAGGTTTCGCCGATCGCCACGCCCTTGATCCCGCCTGAGCGATCCTCGAGTCGGAAGGTGCAAAATCTTTTCCCACGCTTGCTCACGCGGATCTGACAGGCCGAGATCATTCCCGCCATCGTCACATTCTCGCCTGCCTGCAATTCTTCGAATTCACCAATATTCCGCAGCTTGATCCCGGCAAGGAAATCCGCGTGATCATCGAGCGGATGTGTCGAGAGATAGAATCCCACGGCCGCCTTTTCGCGGCTCGCGAGCCCGGCTTGTGACCACGGCTCGGCCAACGGCAGTTCTTGCGCGGCATCTTCAACAGCTTCTCCTGTGCCGAACAATCCGGACTGGCCCCGCATCCGGTCTTCCGCCGAACGCTGTCCCTGCGCCAGTGCGGACTCGATCGCTTCAAAGTGTCGTGCCCGCCACTCGCCTATCTCCATACCCTCGGGCATCAATGAGTCGAACGCACCGGCGGCGATCAAACTCTCGAGCCCACGCCGGTTGATCGCACCGCTCGACAACCGTATACAAAAATCGAAGAGGGAAGTGAACTTACCCGTCTTTCTCGCCTCGACGATCGCCTGCACACTCGCCGAGCCTATTCCCTTGATCGCGGTCAGCCCGTATCGCACCGTGTCGTCGACCGGAGTGAAGCCCTCGCCGCTCTCGTTGATGTCGGGCGGCAGCAGTTGCAATCCCATCGACTTCAGTTCGGTCGAGTATTTGTAAACTTTCGCGCTGTCGTCGGCTTCGTGCGATAGAACGGCGGCGTAGAAATAGGCCGGGTAGTGGGCTTTCAAATACGCTGTCTGAAACGCCAGCACCGCATATGCCATCGAGTGCGAGCGGTTAAAACCGTAATCGGCGAACTTCGCCATCAGGTCGAAGATCTCCTTCGCCGTCTTCTTATGAATGCCGTTCTTCAACGCACCTGAGATGAAAGTCTCCTCGTGGACGGCCATCTCCTCGATCTTCTTCTTGCCCATCGCCCGCCGCATCAGGTCCGCCTGCCCTAGACTGTAGCCGGCCAGCTTCTGCGCGAGCTGCATGATCTGCTCCTGATAGACAAGCACGCCGAACGTGTTACCGAGAATGTCCTCCATCTCTGGAAGGATGTATTCAACAGGCTTCAGACCGCGATGCCGATCGATAAAGTCATCGATCATCCCGCCGTCGAGCGGCCCCGGTCGATATAGAGCGTTCAATGCGGACAGATCTTCAAGCTCTTTCGGTCGAAGACGTCTGCACATATCGGCCATTCCCGATGATTCAAACTGAAAGATCGCTTCGGTCCGCCCTTCGCCAAAAAGCTGCAGCGTCTTCTCGTCGTTCGTGGGAATCTGCGTCCAATCGATCTCGATGCCGAGTCGGTCTTTGATCGAGGCGAGACAGTCGCTGATGATCGTCAACGTCGTCAACCCCAGGAAATCCATCTTGAGCATCCCGACCTTCGCTAGATCACCCATTGGATACTGGCTCGTCAATTCGTCCTTACCGCTTACTGCAACTGGCACAAGCTCGTGGAGAGGTTTTGGACTGATGACGACTCCGGCGGCATGGACCGACGTATGGCGCGAACATCCTTCGAGCTTTCGCGCCAACTCAACCAACTCTTTTACTTGCGCGTCGGATGTGACGGCTTTCTTCAACTCCGGCACCGTTTCAAGCGCCTGAGAGATACTCACATTACGCCCTCTAATTGGCGGCGGGATCATCTTTGCGACTTTCTCGACCGAGCCAAATTCGATACCCAACGCTCGACCGACATCCTTGATCGCCGCCCGTGAGGCCATCGTCCCAAACGTGATGATCTGACAAACCGATTCTTGCCCGTAAAACTCGGTAACGTGTTTGATAACGTCAGCCCGGCCGCGAATACAGAAATCTATATCGATATCCGGCATCTCGTGACGCTCGACATTCAAAAAGCGCTCGAACAGAAGATCGTATTGCAGTGGATCGACGTCTGTTATTCGAAGGCAATAGGCCGCCAGCGAACCAGCCGCCGAACCGCGCCCCGGGCCAACCGGAATGCCCTTGTCTCTTGCATACTTGATGAAATCCCAAACGATCAAAAAGTAGCCGGGGAAGCCCATCTCGTTGATCGTTGCGATCTCGAGGTCGAGCCGTTTCTTGTAATCGTCGAGTGTATAATTGAGCGTCCCGTTCGCAATTCGCGGCTCCCATTCTTCCCTCAGCCGGTCCGCAAAACCCTCTTGAAGCACCTGCTCAAAATACGCTTCCGTCGATGTGGCTGTCACCGGGATCGGGTAAACCGGAAGCTGCCGCACATCATCCCCTTGCGGAATCTCGAGCTCGCACATTTCCGAGATCCGACATGTATTTGTGAGCGATTCCGGCAGATCCGCACCAAAGATCTCCCACATCTCTTCGGCCGAACGAAGGTATTTCGGACCTTGATTCGCCACGTTCAGCGGCAGCGTGCGGCCCTCACCGATGCAGATCAGCAGTTGATGAGCCCGGGCGTCCTCCTGGGTCAAATAATGAACGTCGTTCGTCGCAACCAAGGGAATTTCGGTGTTTTTTGACAATTCGACAGTGCTTTTGGTCAGATCATCGTCGCCGTCATATATCTCAAGATAAAAATTGTCCTTACCCAGCGTTGCGCTCAGCAAATTGGCGTTTTCAAGGGCCTTTGACAGATTCTCGTGCTTCAAAAAGTGCCCAACCGGCCCGGCAACTCCCCCGGAGAGGCCGATAAGTCCTTTGGAGTGCTCCGCGAGCAGCTCCACATCGATCCTCGGCTTGTAATGAAAGCCCTCCGTAAAGGCTTTTGACGACAAATAGACAAGGTTTTGATATCCTTCGAGGTCCTTTGCGAGCAGGATGAGGTTGTAATAGACCTTTTCTCCCGCTTCGACTGCCGTCGAGCGGTCAAAACGGCTCCCAAATTTCAAAAATGCCTCGTATCCGATGATCGGCTTTATCCCCGAGTATGAGAGGGTGTTGTAGAAAGAGACCGCCCCGTACATGTTCCCGTAATCGGTGACAGCACACGCTTTTTGGCCCAATTCTTCAAGCTTTTTGGCCAAAGGCTTTAGTTGGATTGTGCTTTGTAACAGGCTATAATCGGAGTGTAAATGCAGGTGAACGAAGTCTCTCGCCCCAAATACGACCGGCCCGAGTTTGCTCGCCATATATGAAAAAAGTTTATCTCGAAACCTATGGCTGTCAAATGAACGTCTCGGATTCCGAGCGCGTTTCGACGGTCCTTGCGCGGGATGGCTTTGAAATGACGGAGGACCAGGATTCTGCTGACGTCGTGATCATAAACACCTGCTCCGTACGTGAAAAGGCCGAGCAAAAGCTCTACACCCAAGTGGGCCGGATCCGACATTCAGCGGGTCAAAAGCCCGTTGTAGGCGTTATGGGCTGCATCGCCCAACTCGAGGGCGACACGCTCTTCGAAAAGATTAACGGCGTGGACTTTGTGCTCGGAACGCGGGCAGTTGGCCGAGTCTCAAATGCCGTAGATGCTGCACTCAGCGGTTATTCCGGCTATTCGGACGTCGGCGAGAGGGAAGACGGCTACGACTGGACCGTCGCCGATACTCATCGCCATTCCCCTTATGTTGCTTTTTTGCCCATCATAGAGGGCTGTAACAAGTTTTGCACCTACTGCATCGTCCCGTTTTCCCGCGGAAGGGAACGCAGCCTGCCGGCGGCAGAGATTGTTCGACAGGTTAATGAACTGCGTGAGGGCGGCGTCAGCGAGGTCCACCTAATAGGTCAAAATGTCAATAGTTACCGCCCGAATACTAATGCAGGACTTGAAGGCTTTGAAGGGAAGTCATCATTCTCCAAGCTCCTCCGCGCGGTAGCCGCCACCGGTATAGAGCGGATCAAGTTTACGACCTCATTTCCCCGGGATTTTTGCGACGATATTGTCGACGCGATCGAACAGAACGAGAATCTCTGCAACTGGGTCCATCTTCCGGTCCAGTCTGGCAGCGATCGAGTGTTGCGGCTCATGAAGCGCGGCCATACTATCGATAAATACAAGTCGAAGATAGATCGCATTAAGTCGTCAACCCGCGATATATCGCTTACTACAGACATCATTGTCGGCTTTCCTGGCGAAACTGAGGCTGATTTCCTCGATACAATAGATCTGTTTGAATACTGCGAGTTCGACAGCGCTTATATCTTCAAGTACTCTCCGCGGCCCGGCACCCCGGCGTTTGACATGCACGACACTGTTTCATCGGCAGAGAAAACGCTTCGTTTTCTTGAACTGGAGAAGGTGCAGAAACGTATCCGGGAGAGTCGGATACAGCGATATCTTAAACGAACACTTAAGGTTTTGGTTGAAGGTAGGTCCTCGCGTACAGCAGACGGTCTGACCGGCCATTCGACTTGTCATAAGGTCGTCAACTTCCGCGGGCCTGAGTCGGTGTTAGGCCAGATAGTCGACGTCCAGATAACGGAGCTCAAGACAAACTCTTTATTTGGTGAGGTTTACCTGTGAAAAGCAACGGTAATACGCTGATCGAGGTCAAGATCGGGGCCCTCATCATGGATCCGAACACTAATACGCCGATCGTAGTTCTTAAGGGGATCGATTCAGAGACCGTTCTACCGATTTGGGTCGGCGCCTTTGAGGCCAATGCTATCGCGCTCGAGATCGAAAAGGTCGTCCCGCAGCGGCCCATGACGCACGATCTGCTCCGAAATGTCATCATTGAGTGCCAGCTTTCCGCGATGAGCGTGATAATAACGGATCTCCAGGAGAATACCTTCTACGCCCGAATCGAGCTCGTTGATCGCAAAGGCGACCCGGTCTCGATGGATGCCCGGCCTTCTGATGCGATAGCGCTTGCCCTTCGACTTGATTGTCCGATGTACGTCGAGCAGAAGGTGATCGATCTCTCGTCGGCGTCCAATCAGGGTGACAGTTCAGGCGGCGAAGGTGATGCGCCGGTCGATGAATGGCCCGAACTTATCGGTTAAGTGTAGTTCTCCCTACAAACACCTGGTAACGAACGACATACGCTCACCGTATGTCGTTAGCCACCCGCATAATTGCAGGCCTCGCACCGAATCAGACCCGGCAGGAGCGCTGTATTCGGAAATTCCTAAGGTTCTTTCCGCGTGGTTTCCACGACCCAAAATACTACGCTTGGGAACGCGGCTATAAGATCGAGGCGCACGAAAAGCTCGCTGGCCAGCTCAACAAAAGAGCTTTTCGCCAACTGATCGAGGAGCGCCGTTTCACTGAGATCGGCTCGATCGTTACCCGGATAGAATCACGCACGAATCTCCTGTTTTCCTTCGAAAAAATGGCCTTCCGGGATGCCGTGCGCGACGTGGCCGGCTCAGAGATCTTCGCACGGGCATTTTACGACCTGCTCTATGCCCGGGGTCATGAAAAGCCCAAATTCGAAGCTTGGTGCAATGCCATATCGGACCTGCCGCGTAAACAAACCCGGGTCCTAACGCATCCGGTGGTGACCGTGTGGCCGTTCTTGGCGCAGTCCGACCGGCATATCTTCCTAAAGCCCATGGTCACAAAAGCGGCCGCCGCCGAATACGGTTTTGATTTCGTTTACAAGTCAAAGCCTTCATGGGAGGTATATTCGAGCCTTCTGCGCTTCGCCGAGACCTTAAGGGAAGACCTAAAACGCCTCGCACCGCGTGATATGATCGATATCCAGTCTTTCATCTGGGTCCTGGGTTCAAGCGAATACCGATAGCTACATAATCTCTATTATCAGACGCAGTCAATGGCCGCCGGAATTAAGAAAACGGCCTCCCGATATCGGCCCGCCCGCCTTTCCCCTTTTGTTTTTGACACGATTCTGTAATATCGCTATCATTATCGTTTTGTTATTTCTTCGCGAAAAGCAATAAAACAGCCTATAAAAGGAGTTACAAACACTTGAGTAGCGGAAATTTTCTATTTACTTCCGAATCGGTCACCGAGGGTCATCCCGACAAGATCGCGGATAATATCTCCGACGCGATTCTCGACGCGATCATCGCGCAGGATCCGACGGCCCGCGTTGCGTGCGAAACACTCGTCACTACAGGTCTCGCGGTTGTTGCCGGGGAGATCACCACTAAGGCGGACGTTAATTACAAAGACATCATTCGAGATACCATCCGCGAGATCGGCTATGACAATGCTGAGTACGGATATGATGCCGGTACCTGCAGTGTTATCGACGCTATCGGCACGCAGTCACCGGACATCTCTCAAGGGGTAGATTCTGGTGGAGCTGGAGATCAGGGCTTAATGTTCGGATTTGCTTGCAACGAGACTCCAGAGTTGATGCCGATGCCGATACAGATGGCGCATAATCTGACGCGGAAGCTGAGCGAGGTGAGAAGGGACGGTACGATTCCCTATTTGCGGCCTGACGGAAAGTCGCAAGTGTCGATCGAGTATCGCGACGGGCGGCCGTTTCGGGTGGAGGCTGTCGTAATTTCCTCGCAAACGGCGGATGTCGATATCGATACGATCCGGAAGGACATTCGCGAGAAGGTCATCGACGCGGTGATCCCCGCGGACCTCCGAGATGAAAACACAAAGTACCACATTAATCCGACGGGCCGGTTTGTTGTCGGGGGCCCGATGGGAGATGCCGGAGTAACCGGAAGAAAGATAATTGTTGATACGTATGGTGGTTACGCCCCGCATGGCGGGGGTGCATTTTCGGGCAAAGATCCCACGAAGGTCGACCGCTCGGCTGCCTACATGGCTCGCTACATCGCAAAGAATGTCGTTGCGGCAGGACTTGCGGACAAGTGCACGGTCCAGCTCGCGTACGCAATCGGCGTCGCGGAGCCGGTCTCGGTACTGATCGACACGCACGGGACGGGAACGATCGACGACGAGCGCATTTCGGATATCGTTCGAGAGAATTTCACGCTCACGCCGAAGGCGATCATCGAGACGCTTGACCTTCGCCGCCCGATCTATAAGGCGACGGCGCGATTCGGTCACTTTGGCCGTGCACACGATGAGTTCTCGTGGGAAAGGACCGACAAGGCCGAGGCCCTTCGCACGGCTGCGGAAAAAGGAGCCGCCGCGGCATAAGCGCCGGAGCGTGGGCTGCTAGCCCGCGTTCTTCGCATTCTCGCAGGCTGGCAGCCTGCGTTCCGACAAAATAATATGGCTGAATCAGCACCTTCATTTAACTACGACATCAAGGACATCAACCTTGCTCCGCTTGGCAAGCAGCGCATTGAGTGGGCCGACCGCGAAATGCCCGTGCTCCGCCTGATCCGCGAGCGTTTCGAAAAGGAAAAGCCGTTGACCGGCGTCAAGATGGTGGCCTGTGCGCACATCACGACGGAGACAGCGAACCTGGCTCGTACATTCCAGGCGGGCGGGGCCGAGGCGCTTCTCATCGCCTCGAACCCTTTGTCAACGCAGGATGATGTGGCCGCTTCCCTCGTAGCCGACTGGGGCATCCCGGTCATGGCGATCAAGGGCGAATCAACGGATACATACGTGCGTCACGTAAAGGCCGCGCTCGAGACGAATCCCAACCTCATCATCGACGACGGATCCGACGTTGTGGCGACGATGATCAAAGAAAAGCCCGAGCTCATCCCGAATCTCATCGGCACTACCGAAGAGACCACGACCGGCATCGTTCGCCTCAAGGCGATGGTCAACGCCGGCGTGCTCACCTTCCCTTCCATCGCGGTCAACGACGCTCAGACAAAGCACTTCTTTGACAACCGTTATGGAACGGGTCAATCGACGCTCGACGGAGTCATCCGTGCGACGAATATCCTACTCGCGGGCAAGACGCTCGTGACGGTCGGATACGGCTGGTGTGGTAAAGGCGTTGCGATGCGTGCCCGCGGCCTGGGCGCGAACGTCGTCGTCACAGAGATCGATCCTATCAAGGCCATCGAGGCTGTCATGGACGGCTTCCGCGTACTCCCCATGAAGGACGCCGCGAAGATCGGTGATTTCTTTATCACCGTGACCGGCAATCGCCACGTCATCGACCGAGAGCATTTCGAGGTGATGAAGGACGGCGCGATCGTCGCAAACTCAGGCCACTTCGACCTCGAGTTGAATCTTGATGCGCTTCGCGACCTGTCGCAGCCGGCCGTCACACGCCGCCCGTTCGTCGAGGAATATCGATCTAAAGACGACAAAAAATCCGTCATCGTCCTTGGCGAGGGCCGTCTTATCAACCTCGCCGCGGCCGAGGGTCACCCGGCCAGCGTGATGGATATGTCGTTCGCCAATCAGGCGTTGTCGGCGGAGTATCTCGTCAAGCAGAAAGGAAAGCTGGCCGCGGGCGTTCACGTCCTGCCGCCCGAGGTCGATCAGGAGATCGCTTCCCTTAAGCTCCGTGCTATGGGCGTCTCCATCGACGAGCTCACCCCCGAAATGCTCGAGTATATGACGAGCTGGGAAACAGGTACCTAGCCGAAGGCTAGGTAGTCTTGAAAGTCTAGCCAGTCTAGAAAGTCTTGGAAGTCAAAAGAATAGGGCCCGGCAACGCCGGGCCTTTTTTATGGTTTCGGGATGCCAAGGTCTAAGCGACGGCAATTTTCGAGAAAAACTCAACCGTTCGGCGTAGCCCAAAACATCTGATCGAATCAACGGGGTGCCATAAACGAGACGTTTCAAACGCTCTGCGTTGACGGCGATTTGTTTATCGTCAAGTCAAAGAAGCAGACTCGCGGCCTGACCATTTACACCGGAGCCGTTCTTAACAATCTTTACCTGAGCAAGCTGTCCGTAACCGAGTGTATCGTGGCGCAAAAGGACACGTTCTTTGCTCACGGCCACACGGCAAAAGAGGCGATTCAAGACGTCCGCTTCAAAGAGCAGGTCGCCCACTTTCAGAAGAACCCGATAAACCCGACGCAACTTATCACTATCGAGCATTACCGCCTTATCACAGGTGCCTGTAATGAAGGCATCCGGCAATGGCGTGAGCGTAACGGCGTGAAGCAAACGAGAATGCGCGCCGACAAACTGCTCAAGATGCTCGAAAGCACAGATGCTTACGGCCTCGATCGATTCAAGGAGTTAATGGCAGCATGAACGATACAAACGCACAACCGGCATCGTCAGCAATAGCTCTCGAGCAGGAAGCCTTAACCGTCCGCAACGAGATGGCGGCGGTCAAGATCGACTCGCAGGAAACATACGACCTTGCCGTTGCGAAACTCGGTGAAGGCAACGCCTTTCTCAAAAGGGCGGCTGAGTTCTTCGACGGGCCTATCAATGACGCTCACCAGCTTCATAAGAGACTGCTGAAGCAGAAGAAGGACGTATGCGGTCCGGTCGAAGATACGCAGAACCGGATAAAGGCTGCGCTGCTCGCGTGGAATCGCGAGCAGGAACGCATTCGCCGTCAAGAGCAGCATCGCCTTGAAGAAGAGGCTCGCA
>JAFAOW010000118.1 GCA_019247455.1 Acidobacteriota bacterium
AGGTCTTGAGCACGAAGTTCCTCAATTTCTAAAGATCGCCGCGATCGGAACCGTCGCAGACATTATGGACCTGACTGGGGAGAACCGTGCGATCGTTGCTCTCGGATTAGTGGACCTGCAGAGGACCGACAATGTAGGCCTTCGAGCCTTGATGGACGTAGCGGAATGCAACTCCGCAATGACCAGCTATCATATCGGCTTCCGAATAGGTCCTCGAATAAACGCCGCAGGCCGAATGGATGTCGCGAAGCACGTGATCGAGCTGCTCGAGTGCGATGACCCGAATACTGCCGCCGGTCTCGCGCGTCTCCTTGATAGCCGCAATCGGGAGCGTCAGCAAATGCAGCAAAGGATAACCGAGCTGGCATTGAACGAGACAGAATCTCATTATGGAAAGCATTTTATCGTCGTCGCGGGTGAGGGATGGCATCGCGGGGTGATCGGACTCGCCGCTTCGCGGATCGCGGAGAAATTGTATCGTCCCACTATCGTTCTTTCACTGGAAAATGGCACGGGCCACGGCAGCGCCCGCAGCATAGCTAACTTTCACCTCGTTAACGCCCTTTCGAGCTGCACAGAGCTTTTCGAAGCCTTCGGCGGGCATGCTGCGGCGGCTGGAATGACGATCAGGACCGATAACATCGACGCGTTGCGGAGGAGACTTAATGAATATGCTTCGGCCCTGTTGACCGATGAAGATCTTGTTCCGTGTCTCGAGATCGACGCGCTTCTTACCCCCCAATCGCTTGATCTCGAGTTGGTAGGACACCTGGCTGCATTTGAACCTTTTGGTGCCGGCAATCCGAAACCGGTTTTCCTCACACGTGGCCTTGCCTTACGGGACGAACCCATGGTTTTGAAAGATAAGCACCTTAAGTTCCGGCTCTTTTCCGAAGCGGACAGAGCCTTTGAGGCCGTCTGGTGGGATGGCGTTGAACGATCAAAAGGGCAAACGTTCCAGCGCGGTTCTCGCATCGAAATTGCTTACGTTCCAGAGGTAAACCATTGGCAGGGAAACAGAAGCCTGCAGCTTGTGATAGAAGACCTCAAAGTCGATAATTAGCTTAAATAAGTGGACAGCGAAACCCAACGAAAGACCGGCAATTACAGCGTCCGAACAAGGCTTCCGCATTTGTTTCGATATTCTGCGATCGCGGCTCTTGTTATCGTTGTCGCCATCGTCATCATCGGCTTTTACAAGGCCAAGACCCGTACGCCGTTCAAACTGAAGGGTGAGCACACGCAGCTATCTACCGATGTCGTCGCAGAGGTCGAAAACTACGAACGGCTCGAGACTGAGAACGGCGTCTCTAAGTACTACGTAAAGGCCGACCACGCGAAGACCTTTTCCGACAACCATCAGGAACTCGACAACGCTTACATAGAAACCTACGACGACAACGGCCAAAAAGCAGACGTGTTGAAGGCGGATCGCGTGCTGTATGTTCCTGAAGAAGAAAAGAATTTCACTGCCTATCTTAATGGCAACGTCGATATTCAGACACGCGACCAACTCCACGTTAAAACGCAGAACGTTACTTACACGAAGGGTACGGATACGGCGGAGGCAGATGAAGCGATCGAGTTTGAACGCGGCGGCGTAAAGGGAAGGTCGGTGGGGGCGAATATCCAGATCGCATCAAAAAAGGTCGACCTGCTAAAAGACGTCAATATAGAGATCGGCGGCCAACAGACGGGAGCGGCCGCGGCAGTACAACACGCTGTCGTAAGGGCAGGATCGGCTTCCTATGATCAGGCGGCGAATAAAGTAGAGTTGGACGGAGAGGTCTCCATAAAGGCCGACACACGGGTAGACGGAGCGATCGATCTGGCAGCGGGCCGCGCTGTGATCATGCTCACATCCGAGTCGAGTTCGGTTGAGACGGTCGCAGCTCGGAGCTTTGAACTTTTCGATGCCGCACACGTTGTTATCAGCGGTGGCGGGTACCCGTCGAATATTGACGCGGGGTATGCAATGTACGACACCGCGTCAGAGAGATTCGACCTTCGCGATGCCGTCCACATTACGTCAGCATCTGACGATAGACCGATCGATATAAAGGCGGGAGCGGCGATCTTTGAGAGGGCCGCACTGAAACTTCAGCTGTCCGGCGGCGCTGAGATCACTCAAGGGCAGGAATATCTAACGGGAGATACGCTTAACGCGGACCTTTTTTCGGACCACGCTGTCAGATCTGCCGTGCTGCGAGGAAACGGCGTTGTCAGGCAAACGACTCAAGATGGAACATCGACGATCTCGGCTCCGGAGCTGAATGCTGATTTCAACGAGCAGCGACAATTGGTTAACGCCAACGCGATCGGCTTAAGTGTGGCGCAAATGGTTCCGTCCAAGTCGGACGAGTACTCACAGGTGACAATGACGGCTCCCGACGCGATCGCAGCCGCCTTCAATGCGGCCGGCGGGATCCAAAAGATGCGTACGGTGGGACGGACCGTGATCCAGTTCGTGGTGCCGGATCACGGCATCGATTCGGCTAACAAGCGCGTCACGGCAGATGCGATAACAACGGATTTTTCAGGTGATGGAAAGAGCATTTCGGCCGCGGCGGCCGTCGGCAACGCGCAGCTGGACGTTGAGCCGCTCCACACGAACGATCTCAATTACAATACAACCATTAACGCGCCGCGCCTCGATTGCGCGTTCTACCCGACCGGGAACCGCGTGCGCCAATGTACTGCCGGGAAAAAGGCTCGGGCTGTCCGCACTCCTACCCAGCACTCCGGTCAGCGGGGCGTCCAAACGTTGACGGCCGACCAGATGAAGGCAGATTTTGATCCTGAAGGCAGGACTATCCAAAACTTCTATGCGTCAGGCTCAGCGAAGTTTAGCGAGCTTGATAGGTCGGTCTCCGCCGGTAATATCTCGTTCTCCGAAACCGATCTCATCGTCCGGTTGCGCGGAGGAGAGCCTACCGCCGCAGATGCAAATTCACGCGGGAAGGCGCGCGAGATAGATTGGGATACGCGAAACAAGAAAACCTTTCTTCGCGGAAATGCGAGCACTACCTACTTCAACCGGAAGAAGATCGGCGATGCTGTTCCGTTCGCATCGTCGGAGCGGCCCGTTTATGTCACGGCAGATTCGGGTGAAGTGGACCACGCGGCCGAGACGGCCGTTTTCACCGGAAACGCAAAAGGGTGGCAGGACAATAACTATGTGCGCGCCGACCGCCTTTATATCGACCAGAAGCAGGGGAAACTCGTTGCCGAGGGCAACGTCCAGAGCCAGGTAAACGATGTAAAGCAGATGATCCGCGGTAAGGAAAGCCGAGGCGCACTTTACGCAACCTCGCGCTCGCTTACATATGACCGCGAAGCACGTATTCTGCAGTTTCGCGATAATGTGGATATTCGGCAGGGAACCGACAGACTCACGGCCGGGGCGGCTGACCTGTTTCTTGATGAGAGAAACGCGGTGGCCAGGACCGTTGTTCAGAATAATGTCGTTGTAACTCAGCCAGGAAGGCGAGCGAGCGGCGATTGGGCTGAATTCACCGCCGCAGATGAAACCGCGATCCTAAGAGGTAACCCAGCGTCCGTGACAGACGCCGAAAATGGCTCGTCGCAGTCGAGTGAGATCTCATTCAACTCCAGAGAAAACAAGGTGTCAGTTGAAGGCCGTTCCAGACAAACTCCGGGCGGACGGATCCGTACGGTCTACAAAGTGAAACCCTGACCGATCTCTCCGCCGCAGACTCGCCGATAAACTCAAAAAAACGTATTATTTAGCTCAACTATCGGATCCATCACGCATGCCTTCGTCGGACACTAGTGTTTCAAGCAACGGAACTGCCGCTCGGCCGCGGGAAAACCGTCTGTCAGGACAAAACCTTCAAAAGACGTACTCCGGCCGACGTGTCGTAGACAATGTGACCCTCGGCGTGAGTACGGGCGAGGTCGTGGGACTTCTTGGCGCCAACGGTGCCGGCAAAACAACCACGTTCTATATGCTGGTCGGGCTTGAAAGAACGGAAACGGGCTCGATCGAACTTAATGGCCGCGATATCACGAAGCTCCCGGTCTATCTCCGTGCCCGACTTGGTCTCGGATACCTTCCGCAGGAACCCTCGGTATTTCGCAAGCTGACAGCCGAACAGAATATTCTTGCCGTTCTCGAAGTAATGAAAATGCCGCGAGACCGGCGCTTTGAACGGCTTGAGGAGCTGCTGGAGGAGTTCGGAATCGCACACGTGCGCAAAACTCGGGGAGACGCACTCTCCGGCGGTGAAAGGCGCAGGGTAGAGATCGCCAGATGCCTGGCAAGCGAGCCTCAGTTCATTCTCCTCGACGAGCCGTTCGCCGGAATTGACCCGCTCGCTATCGACGATATTCGTGAGATCATCCTCTATCTCAAGGGACAGGGAATTGGGATCCTGATCACGGATCACAACGTTCGCGAAACCTTGGGCATCACCGATCGGGCGTACATTATGTCCGAAGGCCGGATCCTTCGCTCTGGGCCACCGAAGGAGTTGATCGAGGACCCTGATGTTCGCCGGTCCTACCTTGGCGAGCGCTTCTCTTTGTAGGCTGAAATTTTCCCTTTTCTTTCCAAGGCAGGTATAATTTTTCTTGAGGAACGGTATTTGCCTGAAGCCGTCCGACTGTTCGGTTCACGAGTCCCCCGGGTTTCGATATGTCTTCCTTAAGGCTAACTCATCAACTCCAGCAAAAGATGGTTCTGACGCCGCAGTTGCGGCAGAGGATCGAGATGCTTCAGATGACGTCGCTGGAGCTCAATGAACTCATTGAGCAGCAGATGGTGGAAAACCCCGTGCTTGAAGAGGTGCAGCCGGGTGATGAAGTTCAGGAGATCGGTGAGAATATCCTCGACCAGAATTCTAATGGCGCAGAAGATGGACTCGAGAACGGCGCGGATCGGAGTGCCGATGCTGTTTCTGAAGCTCGGACTGACCAGCTGGCGCAGGTAGAGGGAGTAGAGCCCGAAGGCGTTTTGCTGAACGGAAATGCGGAAAGCCCGGAACTCGACGGAGACGACGACGTACATCCTGAAACCGCGGATTCGTTCGACGAGATCGATTACGGACGGGAGTTCCAGGATTATCTCGACCCCGGATATAGAACTCAGGAGATCGAGTATAAAGAGGATGCCCCGAGTTTCGAACAATTCCTAACGCAGAGTGAAAACCTTGCCGAGCACCTTGAATGGCAGGTTCACCTTTTGGATCTCTCGAGCACGGTCGAGAAAGCGGCTATAGAGATCATCGGTAACTTGGATGAAGACGGGCGCCTCACTGCTACTCTTGAAGACATTTCTCAGGCATGCGGATGTTCGGCAGCTGCAGCCGAGCAGGCGCGACAGGCCATAATGCAGCTCGATCCCGTTGGCTGCGCGGCATATGACGTTAAGGAGTGCCTCCTTTCACAGATCGCCACCAATGGAGGGGACGGTGGGTTGGCCGCGCGCCTTATAAAGGACTACCTCGAAGATCTTCAGCCGCATCGCCTACAGCATCTCTCCAAAGCGACAGGTATCGACGTTCACGTCCTCGACGATGTGATCAAGGATATAAGGCGCCTTGACCCATACCCTGGGCGGCGCTTCTCGTCCGAGGAAGCGATCTACGTCGCTCCCGAGGTGTATATCGAAAAGGTTGATGACGATTATGTAGTCTTTTTTGCGGACGACGGAAGCCCGCGGCTGCGTATCAGCCCCACCTACCATTCAATGCTTGGGCAGCCGGAAACATCCAAGGAGACCAAGGATTTCATAAAGGATAAAGTTCGTTCCGCAATCGACCTGTTGCGGAACATTGAGCACCGCCGGCAGACGATCTACAGGGTAGTCGAGTGTATTGTCAGCCGGCAGCGTGACTTCCTGGACAAGGGCGTTGAGTATATCAAGCCGATGATGCTCAAAGACATCGCTGAGGACATCGGAATGCACCTGTCCACTATTTCTCGTGTAGTGAATCGCAAATATGCCCACACCCCTCAGGGCGTCATAGAGTTAAGACGTTTCTTTAGTGAAGGCATGCTAAATGAAGAGGGTGAAGAGGTTTCCACTCGCATCCTCAAGCTTAAGATCAAGCGAATGATCGAGGAGGAGGACACAAAATCGCCTCTGACGGACGATCAGATCGCCAAGGTCCTTAGTAAAGAAGGCGTCAAATTATCCAGGAGGACGGTCGCAAAGTATCGCGACCAAATGAACATTGCGGGTTCAAGGGAAAGAAAGACAATCATATGAAATTCGAAGTAACCGGCCGACATATTGAAGTCACACCGGCTTTGCGAAACCACATTGAGGAACAGTTTCAGAAGATCGACCATATTTTTGACCAGAAGCCGGCAAAGGCACATGTGATCATAGAGGTAGAGCGTGGCCGCCATCGCTCCGAAATAGTCATTAATTGGCGCAACGAGGTTCTCACCGCTAATACGACGGTGGACGACATGTACCAGTCCCTGACGCGCAGCGTTGAGAAGATCGGACGCCAAGCTAGGAAATTAAAGGACAAGGTCATCGATAAATCCCACAAGGCGAAGAAGACCGCTGTGATCGCCACGCCGCCGGATATCACGGATGCGGCATCATCCCAGCCGCGCATTATCCGAGCTAACGGGAAGGCAGGAAAACCCATGTCCCCGGAAGAGGCGGCGATCAAACTTGAAGACAAGAAGCGTTCGTTCGTTGTTTTCCGAAATTCGCTGGGCGGCAAGACCTCCGTCCTTTATAAACGCGATGACGGAAACTTCGGTCTGATCGAAAGCGCGTAAGATAGGAGGGATTAATCAGAGACTACCGGATGTCCGCTGATCAGAAGGCTGAAAACGATCTTCCTAAATTTGTGATCATTACGGGCCTAAGCGGCTCGGGAATGAGCTCTGCGACCGATTCCTTTGAGGACTTGGGATATTTTTGTGTCGATAACCTCCCCCTCTCGTTATTATCGACGTTTGCGAGGCTTCTGCAGCAGGGAGGAGACGGTAACCCGGCGATTAAAAAAGCGGCCCTTGTAATAAACATACGTGAGCGGCAGTTCCTATCGGATTTCGAACCGGAGTTGCAGAAGCTGAAGAAGCGTAGCCTGGCGCCTTTTGTCGTCTTTTTTGAGGCGTCCGACGAGGTGCTTCAGCGACGTTTTTCGGAAACGCGGCGCCCTCACCCGGCAGACAACGGGAAAGGGCTTTTGTCAGCAATATCCGCTGAGCGAAAAGCTCTAAAGGAGATCAAGAAATGTGCCGACCTGATAATTGATACTTCAGATCATACCGTCCACACGCTCCGGCACATGCTCGTGCATAAGTTTTCCGGGTCGGAGGAAGGGGTGCCGCTGAAGGTCGAGATCGTAAGTTTTGGCCATAAATACGGAACTCCCCGCGGGATAGACCTTCTCTTCGACGTACGTCATTTGCCAAATCCTTACTTCCACAAGGATCTGAAGCACTTGGCGGGGGAAGACCCGAAAATAATCAGGTTCCTCCAGGATCAGCCAGAGGTCGGCGAGACGATCGATCGTTTTAATGATCTGCTGATGTACCTGCTTCCGCGATATCAACGTGAGGGAAAGTCGTACCTCACCATTGGGGTTGGGTGCACCGGTGGGCGCCATCGGAGCGTCATGGTCGCTAATTGCATACGAAAGGCCTTGCAGAAAAGCGGCTTTGACGCCTCGGTCACTCACAGAGACATTCAAAAATAGCATATGAGCGAAACCCCAAAGATAGGCGGAGTGATCATTTCTCACGGTCAGGTTGCGAATGAGCTCCTGGCGGCAGCTGAAACGGTGGTTGGAGATCTAAGCCATATCAGTTCAGTTTCGATCGGTTGGCATGACGATGTTGAGATGGCAAAGAATGAGATCGAGCGGGCCATTGAGCACGTGTCGTCCGGGAACGGCGTTCTGTTGTTGACCGATATGTTTGGCGGAACTCCCACAAATATAGCGGCGATGTTCCTCAAACGGGGCGAGGTAGAGATCGTCACCGGCGTCAATCTCTCAATGGTCATTAAGCTCGCGACGAGTAAACAGGCATCACTATCGGCGCTCGCCAAGGAAATAGAGCAGGAAGGAAAGGAGGCGATCTGCCTCGCCGGTGAGTTGCTCGAACCGCAGAAGTTTAAGAAGGATGCTTGAGCGCACTATCGCGGTGATCAATCCGCTTGGTTTACATGCTCGGGCCGCTGCTAAGCTTGTTCGCCTTGCCACTCAGTTCGAGAGTGCTGTATGGCTTTACCGGCAAGATACGGGCGTCGAGGCGGACGCTAAATCGATCCTGAACGTTCTCTACATAGCCGCATCGTGCGGTGTTGAGCTTAAGATAACTGTTGACGGGACCGACGAAATAGATGCTATGAAGGCAGTTGAACAGTTATTTGCCGCTGGTTTCGGTGAGATTTAGATGAAAAAGGTCGGTATTATCGGCATTCCTCTGGGCTACGGAGCCGGGCAGATGGGAAGTGAACTTGGCGTTAATGCGATGCGTATGTCGCACGTTCGGGGGCGGACCCTGGTTGAGCACATCCGCTCTCTCGGCTACGAGGTCATGGATCACGGCGACGTCCCGATCGAAACACCGGCCGATGGTGCTAACGTCGATAGCCCCCGTTATATAAATGAGATGCTGGTGTCGAGCGAGTCGATCGTCGACAGGCTCCGTTCTATTCTTGCTAATGATGAATTTCCAGTGATCCTTGGCGGTGACCACGCGATAGCGATCCCGACGTTCTCGGCAATATCAGATCACTACCGGACAGCGGGAAAAGAGATCGGCTTGATATGGTTCGACGCTCACGCGGACATCAATACGCCCGAAACCTCGCCGTCCCAAAACATTCATGGCATGCCGCTGGCGGCCATTCTTGGGCACGGCGACGACCGGCTGACGGGCCTGTGCGGCTTCTCACCGAAGCTCGATCAGAAATATCTTGCTCACGTCGGTGCGCGGGATGTGGATCCGGGCGAAAGGTCCTGGATACAAAAGCTCGGCCTTCGCGAGCAATTTTTTACCATGAGCGATATCGACAGCCGCGGCATGCGAGCTTGTGTTGAGGATGCGATCGCGATCGCGTCAGAAGCCCCGGGAGGTTTTGCGGTGACATTCGACATAGATTCTATCGATCCT
>JAFAOW010000126.1 GCA_019247455.1 Acidobacteriota bacterium
GGAATGGCAAGGCGTTTGGGCTTAAGCATCTTAATTACACTTACCAAGAGGGCGAGGGAGGCATAGCGGACGCCCTTTCACTTGCCGAACATTTTGCGGCGGGAGATCCGCTATGCGTTGTTCTTGGGGACAACATAATTGAGGGGAATATCTGCCGGGCGGTCAATGATTATCGAAAGCAGGGGAGCGGGGCAAAGATCCTATTGAAAGAAGTGCCCGATCCTGAACGGTTCGGTGTGCCTGAGCTCGACGAAAAAAAAGTCGTCCGCATCGAGGAAAAGCCCGCATCCCCAAAATCTCCATACGCCGTGGTCGGCATATACATGTACGACGCGTCAGTATTCGACATCGTTAGGACACTTAAACCTTCCGATCGAGGCGAGCTTGAGATAACCGATGTAAATAACGCATATATAGAGCGCGGCGAGCTGACATGGGACGAACTCGACGGATGGTGGACCGACGCCGGTACGTTTGAAAGCTTGCTGCTGGCCACAAACCTTGTCGCGAAATCAGGCGCGAATAAGCTCGACACGCTTCTGAAGAAACCCGTGGGAACGGCTCGATGAGGACATTTTTCGTAACCGGTGGGGCGGGTTTCATCGGGGCCGCCTTTGTCCATTTGATCCTGCGCGAGTTTAGCGATGTGCGGGTGATCAATTTCGATGCTCTTACTTACGCGGGCAACCTCGACAACCTCTCCGGACTAGACAGCGACAGGCACACCTTTGTACGGGGCGACATCCGTGATCCGATGGCTGTAAAAGAGTCGATGCCGATGGACGTCGACGCAGTCGTGAATTTTGCGGCTGAATCGCATGTGGACCGCAGCATCGAGTCCGCTCACGACTTCGTAACAACAAACGTGGTCGGGACGCAAGTGCTTCTCGATGCGGCTCGCGGGACCCGGGCGCGGAAGTTTTGCCATATTTCCACAGACGAGGTTATGGGCAGCCTGTCGGATGGATCTGAAGAAGTATTTACTGAGGACTCGCCTTTCGCCCCAAACTCGCCGTACGCCGCATCGAAAGCTGCGGCTGAACATCTGGTCCGAGCAGCTCACCATACTTTTGGCCTTCACACTCTTATCACGCGGTGCGGCAACAATTACGGCCCCCGTCAGTTCCCCGAGAAGCTGATCCCGCTGGCCATAACCAATGCTTTGCAAGACCGGGAGGTGCCGGTCTACGGCGATGGCCGCAACGTGCGGGATTGGATCTATGTCCATGATCATTGTCGTGCAGTTCTGCAAGTGATCGAAAGAGCGCCCGCAGGCGAGACATACAACATCGGGGCGAGGAACGAACAAAGAAATATCGAAGTGGTTGAGAGCATTCTTAAAGCCCTTAATAAGCCATCTTCACTGATCAAGTTTGTGACCGATCGCCCAGGACACGACCGGCGTTACTCGATCGATCCCGGGAAAATTGAAAAGCTCGGCTGGCTGCCGCGCGCCGGCTGGTCGGAAGGGCTTGAGAAGACGATCGACTGGTACATCAAGAATCCGCAGTGGCTCGCCCGGGTACGAACGGGCGAGTACTTGGATTACTACGAAAGACAGTACGGCGAAAGGGCCTCCCAAAAATGAAGATCCTAATAACCGGTGCACGCGGGAATGTGGGCCGAGAACTCAGTGAGCATTGCAAGCTGCTCGGCGACAATGTGGTGGCATGTTCGTCTGCCGATCTCGACATTACGGAAAAGGACGCCGTTCTCCGCCGCGTCGCGTCCGAAAAATGCGACGCAGTGGTCAATTGTGCGGCATGGACCGATGTGGATGGCTGCGAAGGCGATGTGACAAAGAACTTTGCGGTAAATTCGGCGGGGGTCGAGAACTTAGCGATCGCGTGCCGGGAAAATGAGACGAGCTTCTTGACAATTTCAACAGATTTCGTTTTCGACGGGGAGAAAAGCGGCTTTTATAACGAGGAAGATCCGACCAATCCCATCAATCAATACGGTCGCGCCAAACTTGAAGGAGAGCAGCGAGCCGCATCCGCGTGGCGAAGGTCGGTCATCGTGCGGGCCGGGTGGGTCTTTGGCCCATACGGAAAAAATTTCATCAGCACAGTGGATGAACAACTGCGAGCGGGCGAAACAGTAACCGCCATCTCTGACAGTTATGGGACGCCTACCTATTCGGCTGACCTTGCAGCCCGGCTGCGTGAATTGCTCGCCTTGGACCGGCCCGGGATCTATCACGTCGCTAACGGTGGAGACGGAGTAAGTTATGCCGAGTTTGCAAGGCTGGCCGCCCCTAGCGGCGGCCAAGTCATTGATATACCGGGTGCTTCGCTAAAGAGGCCCGCTCGACGTCCAAAAAACTCGAGATTAGAATGCCTGGAGATCCTGCGGGCGGGACTTGCCCCATTGCCGCCATTGAACGAATCACTTGCCCGTCACCTAAAAAGGAAGTCGGAAGCCGACCACAAATAGGGCGCTAAACTCTGCCCGCGCTCGCGATCTCTTTTTCAGCAACCCCGAGAAGGATCTTTAATTCCTGAACCGTCAAGTTATCGTCTCGCGAACTAAATTCCTTAGAGAGTGCGGGAGTAAAATCTTCCGAGGTGCGAAGTTCCGGGAGGACCGGCAGGACGATATAATGATCTCCCCGCCGAATGGTCCGAAAGCACTCTTCCTCAGAGACCATGACTTCGTGGATCTTTTCCCCGGGTCTTATGCCGGTGAATGCGATAGGCAGGTCTCTGTCCCCCATCATAGCCTTCGCGATATCCACCATTTTTGCAGCCGGGATGATAGGAACAAACGTATCGCCGGCGCGGCCCGAACGGACCGCTTCAAATACCGTATCGACCGCTGAATCAAGGGTGCAAAAGAACCTTGTCATTTCCGGCAGCGTAACCGTGAGTGGTCTGTTCTCACGGATCTGCTCGGCAAAAAGCGGGATGATCGAACCCCTCGATGCTATGACATTGCCATACCGTACGCACATCAGCCGGGTATTTTTGCAGTTGCGATTCGCCTCAATGAATATTCGCTCCTGCACAGCCTTGGTCATTCCCATCACGTTGACCGGCTTGCAGGCCTTATCAGTGGAGATCCCGACAACTGTCTCGATCGGAAGATCGTGCTCGACGATAGCCCGAACAATATTCTCAGCTCCATCGATGTTCGTCTGAACCGCCTCGTATGGAAAATACTCACAGGAAGGCACCTGCTTTAGCGCCGCCGCGTTGAAAACTATATCCGCTCCGCGCAACGCGGCCACCACGGCGTGATAGTCGCGGACGTCGCCGATCCTGAAGGTGAGCCGGTCACCTGCATCGTCGTAGATGACCTCGTCGGTCGCGGCCGTGCGGTTCAAGTGATCGAGGCGCATGCGGTGCTGCTTCGCCTCGTCACGCGAGAAGACGATGACTTTGGCCGGAAGTCCCATCTCACCCGTCAGAATTCTCCGCACAAGGTGGCGGCCGAGTGAACCGGTACCGCCCGTGATCAGTATCCGCTTGCCTGAAAAATTGTTCATTTGAGTTCCTTCACGCAGCGATCCGCCGGCGGATTCTTCGATCTAGCGAAGGCGCCAGAGGAGCCAGACTGCGAAGAATACGATAACTATAGCGGCAGCGGCCGCGCCGTACACACCTCCAAAATACCAGAGTCCCGCAGCCAGTACGATCATGGTTCCGGGCGGGGCGAACGCCAGAAACAAAGCCGCTCCGAGTGTCAGCCACCGGAATATGACATTTTTGTTGGTTGGATGTTCACTTCGCAACCCGCAGCCGCCTCTCCGAAACGATGATATCGGCTCTGCGATAAATTGTCTTGGCGATAGGCGTTGGCTTTTGTATCCTTAAGAAAACCACCCACGCGAATTTGACCCATGACCTTGACGGAGATCAAAGGGATAACCGTTTTTTTCCCTGCATTCAATGATGAGCGCAGCATTGCTGATCTCGTCCTCAAGGCGAAAGACGTTTGCAGCGAATTCACAGATGACGTTGAGCTGATCGTCGTCAATGACGGGAGTGTTGACAATACCGCTGGCGAACTCCTGGAGCTGCAAGAGGTTGTGCCGGAGCTCCAAGTGATAACTCATAAGGTCAATCGGGGGTACGGCGCCGCGGTCAGCGCCGGGATCGGCGCAGCGAGCAAAGAATTCGTCTTCTATACGGACGGCGACGGACAATACGATGTCGGAGACCTTCGGCTATTGATAAACGCACTGAATGAGGATGTCGACATCGTCAACGGTTTTAAGCTCAACCGCGCCGATGCGTTACACAGGCGGGTGCTCGGAGATATCTATTCGCGATTCGCACGCACTTTATTTCATCTGCCGATCCGCGATGTTGATTGCGATTTTCGGCTAATGAGGAGACGGGTGGTCCAGAGACTCGAACTAAGATCGTCCAGTGGTGCTATCTGCGTCGAACTCGTCCATCAACTCAATAAGGCGGGAGCGAGGTTTGCTGAGGTAGGGATCCCGCACTATCCACGGGTTGCAGGACGGTCACAGTTCTTTTCACCCGTGAGAATTTACCGTACCTTTCTTCAACTAGGCAGTTTGCGCCGCCGCGCTTTTGCTGTTCACGGATCGCTGCACACTGAAAAATGAGTGAAACGACCTCGCATGACGCTTTCAACGGCCGAAATGTATTGATAATCGGGGGTCTCGGTTTTTTGGGCAGCAACCTTGCCCTGCGCCTCGTGGAAGCTGGAAATGTCCGTGTAGTTATTCTTGACGCCATGGTTCGAGGACAAGGCGGCAACCCATTCAATGTACAGCCGATCCGGGAATCGGTCGACGTCCGATACGGCGACATGGGCGACCAAGACACGATCACCCAGCTGTTAAGCGGTATAGATTACGTTTTCAATTTGGCGGGAAGCTCGGGCCACCTGGACTCGATAAGAGATCCTAAGAACGATCTTGCGCTGAACTGTGAAGCTCAATTAACACTGCTCGAAGCTTGCCGGAACTTCAATCCACACGCGAAGATAGTTTTCACAAGCACGCGGCAGGTATACGGCAACGCGTTGTACCTGCCTGTCGATGAGAATCACCGCGTCGCACCCCTTGACATCAACGGAATTCATAAATTTGCAGCTGAAAACTACCACGTCCTTTATCACCGTATTTACGGTATCCGGACGGTGTGCCTTCGATTGACGAATACGTTCGGGCCAAGGCTTCATTTGGACCACGACCGGCAAGGATTTCTTCCGTGGTTCATCCGTCAAGCCATGGATGGCGAAACGATCCAGCTATTTGGGGGCGGGCGGCAGACCCGAGATCTCAATTTTGTCGACGACGTGGTGGACGCCTTGCTTCTCGCTGCTGCTAGCGAAAACGCGGATGGTCAGGTTTACAACCTCGGAGCCCCGGAGCCATGGACCCTCGAGCATATCGCGCGGGAATTGATCGCCATTACAGGAAAAGGAGCCGTCGAAGCGTCAATATTTCCGTCGGAACGGCAGGATATTGAAATAGGGAATATCTACACTTCATACGAAAAGATCAGGAACGCCCTGGGCTGGCAACCAAAGACGGATCTCAGAATAGGCCTCGAGCGCACTGTCAAATATTACCAGGAGTACCGTGACCATTACCGGAATACCAAGAATTCCCTTTCTCGATCTCTCAAGGCAGCATAAGGAGATCGCAGCGCCGCTCGCGGTCGCCGTCGACAAAGTCATTTCTCAAGGGAGGTTCATCCTTGCCGAGGAGGTCTCGGAGTTTGAACAAGAGTGGGCAACGTACTGCGGAACATCCGCATGCGCGGGAGTCGCGAGCGGAACAGATGCCATTAGTCTTGCGTTATCTGCGTGCGGCAAGATCGTCGCCGGACGCGGGGATGAGGTAATAACTTCAGCGCTTAGCGCCGGATATACGGCATTGGCGATCTTGCAGGCGGGAGCAGTACCCGTCTTCGCCGACGTCGATCCGGAAACACTCCTTCTAGACCCGTCGTCGGTCGAAAGTCGCGTAACCTCTCAAACGCGTGCGATCGTGCCCGTGCATTTGTATGGGAGGGTTTGCGAGATGCAGCCGCTCGCGGATATCGCAGTCCGATACGGCCTGGCGATCGTCGAAGACGCGGCACAGGCGCACGGCGCCTGGAAACCCCAAAGGGCAGTGTTTGAGCTTGGAAGCATTGCGGCGTTCAGCTTTTACCCGACGAAAAACCTCGGCGCTTGTGGTGACGGAGGAGCCGTGGTATCCAACGATACCGATCTGATCTCTCGAGTCAAACTGCTCAGAGAAGGCGGTCATGAAAACGCATACTGGCAGTCGGTCACTGGCCGAAATTCACGGCTTGACGAACTACAAGCGGCCATCTTACGTGTCAAACTGCCATACCTGGCCGAATGGAATGAAAGGCGCCGCAAACTATCTGACATTTACGACCTTACCCTCGCATCATCAAATGATGTACATCCGGTAAGACGGGGACGCCGCAGTGCCCATCACCTATATGTGGTAGTGAGCACGTGCCGCGACGATATTCGGAGATATTTAAGAAATGAGGGGATAGAAACAGTCGTGCACTATCCGTTTTCTCTTGATCAATGCTCCATGTTCGGCCGACAGACGGGGGAGAACAAACACGCCGAGAGGGCGTCGAGCTCAGTATTGTCACTTCCAATGAATTCACACACGACGGTTAGTGAAGTGGCGGCTGTCTGCGACACCATTTTGCGCTTCAGGAAACAGGCGCGATCGGCTTCTTTGCAATGCATATAACCGACAGGCCGAATGGCAGACTGACCCGAGAGTGCCTGAGAAGATAGCTCTCGGCAATAAGCGCATTTCTGAACAGGGGGTCGAGCAACGACAAGCCCTTTGAAAACCGTCGAACGTCAGATGTTCGCGCGGCAAGGTGTAGTCTTTCGAGCACGAGCCGCTTCAGAATAGCGGCCGGGAAAGGGATCATGTTCGCATATGTAGATCGCACTACTTCGAATCCCGCTTGCTCTAACTTTTTTCTAAGATCGCCGGCCTGATACCTCCGCTGGGTGTTCATCACGCGGTCATGGCCCGCCCGCATCCATTCATATGCGGCGGCTCGGAGGAAGACATAACCGCCGGGCCTTGTCACCCTATGCATCTCGCGCAATGCTGACGCATCCGCATCGTCGCCCGGCAATTGTACAAGAACGTCAAAGCTTGTAACCAAGTCAAAGTGATCCGAAAGGAACGGAAGTTGGAGTGCGGAAGCCTGGACCAGCGTCCCGGAATTATCCAGGGCACAAAACCGTAACGCGTCACGAGAAACATCCATTCCCCATACTTTGCCGTTATCAGTGTAGTGCTCGAGAAACCTTAAATTTCCGCCAGCCCCACACCCCACGTCCAGAATATTGTTGATACAAGAGAGGTCTGTCTCCCGGGTCAGCAGAGAATCTGCGATCCTGCGCATCCCGCGAAACCACCAAAGTGACTCCTCCAGATCAAAAAGGTCCTTGATATCTTCTGGTTTCATTCCGTATCGGGGCCACTAACAAGTAAGGCAGACTGTCGCCGTTGGTTTGCTCCTGT
>JAFAOW010000227.1 GCA_019247455.1 Acidobacteriota bacterium
CTCGTTTTGGGCAAAGCTGATCGTAAAGGCAAAAAGGGCGATGATTCCTGCGGCAAAAAGCTTCATTTTAGGACGGTCCCTACCTTGAGAAGACTATCTTTTCAGATGCGAATGGGCAAGGAGAAAGTTGGAGGCGAATTAATTAGACTTAGCCGCCTGTGGTAATCTGAGACTTCAAAAACTATGAGCGACCGATCGACAGTCTCCGATATTTTTCGCCGTGCTCTTGAGATCCGCCAGACGAATCCGAGCGGCAGCTATGACGATGTAAAAAAGCAGATCGTCTCGGAATATTCGGGGCAGGCATTGCCTGAGACGGCTTACCTGACCATTCCTGAGTACGACAACATCGTCCCGGAGGAAGACTGGACGGCAGGGCTGCCGGTTGTGCTTCGTGGTATCCAGAATGAAGACTGGAACGACGTCGCGCACGGCATCATCATCAGCCTCGAGCAAGTCGAGAACTATCCCAAACAGTCAGGCCGCGAGGATGATCCAACCAAAGA
This sequence comes from Acidobacteriota bacterium, assembly GCA_019247455.1. Lineage (GTDB taxonomy): Bacteria > Acidobacteriota > Blastocatellia > Pyrinomonadales > Pyrinomonadaceae > OLB17. The sequence goes on from JAFAOW010000227.1 coordinate 507, forward strand.
CTGGCGCAACCGCACCCGTCGAATCGAGGATGCCGAGGACAAGGTCCTTGAAAAGTGGATGCCCGCCGACCTGATGGCCATGGCGAAGCGACAGACGGGAAACTAGATCTTTCCCGCAGAGACGCAGAGACGCAGAGACGCAGAGACGCAGAGACGCAGAGACGCAGCGACGCAGCGACGCGGAGAAAGCGCTAAACGTTTACGATCAAACCATCCGTCGCCTCCACCACTTCGCACGGCGGGTCGAATTTCATCACTTCTTCGTAAAAATTCACTTCATCCCATTCTGCATATAGGTGGGTTAGCATCGCGCGGCGAGGATGCGCCTTGCGGATGAGGTGCATCGCCTCGGACAGCTCGAGATGTTTCACGGTCGTTTTGCTGCGGACGTAAGAGCATTCGAGAATGAAGAGGTCGGCATCGTTCCCGAGTGTAGCAAGCGTTTCGAATGGCCCCGTGTCCGAGGAATAAACTACCTTTTGCCCATTCGAGGAGCGGATGTAGATGGCATGGCTCTCTTCTGTGTGCGGCGTGCTGACCGTAAGCGCCTCGACTCCTGGCAGGATATGGAACGGCTCGACCGAAGGCATGTCGTAAATACCGATGGGGAAAGGCTGGTTCAGGAGCTGATAGTCATTGACCGCGTTCATCCGCGCGCACCAGGCGTCTAAGCCGACGGGCCCGAAAATTCGAAGTGGTGCTTCGCGCGTTTTGCATTCTGGCGCGACCTTGAGGGATTGCAGGTAAGGGGCGAGCCCGCCGATATGATCCAGATGAAAGTGCGAGATCCAGATCGCATCGACGGCCGACCAATCGATCCCTATCGCGGCCATGCGAAACTGTATCCCCGCCGAGCAGTCGAGCAGCAGATTCCCGTCACCCGTCTCAAGCCAATAGCCGGAGCTGGTCCGCCGCGGATGAGGAACGGTAGTTCCAGAGCCTATTACGGTGAGCCGCATAGCCCAATGTTATGTCACGTAGACGCCTTCAGCGAAACAATACGCCGCGCGGCCCGTATAAACCGGCTGCCTATTGACATCCTCTCGGGGCGGGCATAGATTTAAAGTTTGGTCATGCGAAGCCTGTTCAATTGGATCATGCGAAAACGAAACCGCCGGCAGCTGCTTGCGGGAGCTTTCGTATTGATCGCAATTGCTGAATTGGGCTCGCACTTCATAATGGACGCGCAGGACGACAGCATGCCGGTCGAGATAGGTGTTTGCCGGTTGTCTGACGCACCTTCGAACAAGGCCGATTGTCCCGATCAGCGCCGTCAGCAAAAAGAGACCAAGAATCTCATGGACGAGATGACCACGCACATGGTCGTCCTAAATGACCTCACGATGCCGCATTCGGGCATTATGTACCGCACGAACGTGAGCTTTAGCCAAACGGCCACAGCTCTCACGGGCGAGCCAACCCTTCCTTTTCATCCGCCAAAACAAGGCTAATCTCAACATGTAGTCGACGTTTGGCCGAGGTTTCTTAGGTGGCCAAGCATGCTGCTGTTTATCAGCGAAGCCTTATGCGCGTTACCCGCGCCGGGGCATTTCGAGGCAAGGCCGCTCGCGGGCTTTGTTATCGGGTTCAAACAATGAAAAGGATTCTCTCTGTATTATTCATACCTCTTTTACTAGCGCTCGGTGCGCTTGCACAGAATGGAGGCAGGATCTCGGGCACCATTTACCTCGGGTCCGAGAATACCGTTCTTCACGAGGCCGTTGTGAAGATAATCGAACTTAATCGAACGGCAATTTCGGGAACCGACGGCACTTTTAATTTTCAGAACGTGCCTCCCGGGCACTACACGCTCATTGCCCATCAGGAGGGCTTTAAAGACGTAACTCAAACGATCGATGTCACCGCGACAGGTCCCGCAGTGTCGGACTTTCACATGCAGGTCGCCGGGCTCAGCGAGCAGGTGACCGTAACCGGCAGCGGCACCGAAGAAGTGCTTTCCCAGTCGATATCTTCTGTGAACGTGATGGATTCTTCACAGATCACATTGCGGGCGTCAGTAGGACTCGGGGATGTTCTTGACGATCAGGCGGGCGTCGCTAAGCGTTCAGCGGGCGCGGGGAACAGCCGTCCGGTCATTCGCGGCTTTGACGGAGACCGAGTAAAGGTAGCGGCGGACGGTATCGGCGTGGGTTCTCTCGCGTCGCAATCGGGCGACCACGCGGAACCTGTTGACACGCTCGCTGTCGAACGCATTGAGGTCGTAAAGGGGCCAGCAACGCTTCTTTATGGCAGCAATGCAATAGGCGGCGTCGTGAATGCCATCAGCGGTCATGACGAGGGCGCTCACCCAGGCTTCCGCGGGTACTTCTCGGGGATCGGCGGTACCAATGGTGCCCAGGCAGCGGGAAGCGCCGGCCTCGAATTCGGAAAGAATAACTGGATGTTGTGGGGCAACACAAGCGCCCAGCGCACGGGTGACTATAAGGCTGGAGGTAACTTCGGCAAGGTGATCAATACGTTCACGCGAAATGTTACGGGCCAAACCGGGTTCGGTTACTTTGGCAAAAAAGCGTTTTTCACCACCAATTATAATTTCTATCAGAGTCGCTATGGCATTCCAAAGGATCCTGCCGATCCAACGCTGCGCAGCCTCGACATGCATCGTAACGACGTCAAGTTCACCTTTGGACTCAACAACCTTGGTGGATTTATTTCGAGTGCGAAATTCACGGGTGACATCAGCCGCTATCAGCATCAGGAATTGGAGGACAACGTTGTCGGTACCACATTTACAAACAACGTGAACTCTCTGCGTGCAATGTTCGAGGAGAAAAAGGCAGGGAATTGGGGCGGTCGATTTGGTTTCGAGACCTATCAGCGCCATTTCAAGACGGTCGGGGCTGAGGTGCTGGTTGACGGCCCGGTCACGCAGAACAATTTCTCCGGATTTGGGCTTGAGGAATATACGCATGAGCGAGTCACCCTCCAGTTCGGCGGTCGCATCGAGAGAAACAGCTACAACCCGGCAAACGCGGCGTTACCCGACCGGTCATTCACGGGAGTATCGGCAGCCATTGGCGGAAAGATAAACCTTTGGAAGGGCGGCCTTTTCGTCGCCAACTTCTCTCATGGCTACCGAGCACCTGCCCTTGAGGAGCTTTACAATCACGGCCCGCACGATGGAACGCTCTCGTTCGAGGTCGGCAATAACAACCTCAAGCCGGAGACAACAAATGGGATCGACCTCTCGCTCCGCGAGCAAAATTCTCGTATAAAGGCCGAGGCAAACTTCTATTACTACGCTTTTAAGAATTTTGTCTTTCTCGCGCCGACCGGAGTTATCGATCCGGGAAGCGGGCTTGAGATCGCGAACTATTTGCAGGGCAACAGCCGCTTTACTGGCACGGAGTTAAGCCTGGACGTCACCGCAAACAAATACCTGAATGTCATTTCTGGATTTGATTACGTGAATGCACAGCTCTCGACAGGCCAGCCGCTCCCGCGCATTTCACCGGCTCGCGGACACTTTGGAGTGGACATTCACCCGGGCAGCTTCAGCATCAAGCCGGAAGTGGTCCTCGTTGCTCGTCAGGATCGCGTGTTTACGAACGAAACTCCGACGGACGGATATGCGACGTTCAATACTTCGGCGACTTATATCCTGAGTCGGAAGCACACGGCCCATATCTTCGCGGTCAATGCCTTCAACCTAAATAATAAGCTGTACTACAATCACATCTCTTTCATTAAGGACATCTCGCCCGAGATCGGTCGAGGCGTTCGCTTTACATATACGCTTCGGTTCTTCTAATGGGCCGGCCAGATACGGAGAGAACGGGATCGACCAGCAACACCGTTCTACCCTTAAACCACCCGCAGTCACGCGGGTGGTTTTATTTTTTGGCCGGTACGACAACGCCAAGAATGATGGGCCTTGCTGGCATGCGTAATCTGTATGCGAAGGACTAGAATCTAGTGGATGGGTCACGGGCACGACCATTCGCCGTCGAGCTATGGGGCGGCGTTCGCCGTTGGGATAACCCTCAACCTTGCTTTCGTCGTTGTTGAGGTTGTGTACGGGCGGCTGTCGCATTCGCTTGCGCTAATCGCGGATGCGGGCCACAACTTTACCGATGTTTTTGGACTGGGGCTGGCGTGGGGAGCAACCTTACTCTCGAGAAAACGCGCGACCGCCGACAGGACCTACGGATTTCGGCGTTCGTCGATCCTTGCTGCACTGATAAATGCTGTAGTTCTACTCATCGGCGTAGGAGCGATCGGCTGGGAAGCCATCACACGCCTAAGTGATCCCCAGCCTGTCGCGGAAACAACCGTAATGTGGGTCGCCGGAGTCGGCATCCTTATCAACGGCGGCACCGCCTTGCTTTTTATGCCGGGCGGTAACAAGGACCTCAACATTCGCGGAGCGTTCGTCCATCTTGCATCCGATGCCCTGATCGCTGCGGGCGTCGTCCTTGCGGCGTTCGCCATGTTAAAGACCGGTCTTCTCTGGATCGACCCCGCGGCCAGCCTGATCATCGTTGCTCTCGTCACTTATGGTACCTGGGGCCTGCTTCGCGATTCGATAAATCTTGCACTCGACAAGGTGCCTCAGGGCATTGACATTGAGGAGGTGAAGCGATACTTGGCCTCGCTGCCCACATGTACAGACGTTCACGACCTACACGTATGGGGAACGAGCACCACCGAGGCGGCCCTTACCGCTCATATCGTACTTGAGGAGTGCGACGACTCGCTCCTTGCTAACGTCGCAAAAGAATTGCACGACCGTTTCGGGATAGAGCACACGACGCTGCAGGTCGAATCGGGTGATCCTGCGTATCCATGTACTTGTCAGTTCTCGTGACGCTTTCCCGGGCGAACCGTGTGGTAGATTAATTCCTTATGAGTCAGGTTGATGTTCTCGCCATCTTCGCGCATCCCGACGACGTCGAATTGACGGTCGGCGGCACTCTGTTGAAGCTAAAGCATCTTGGCTATCGAACCGGGGCGCTCGACGTTACGCGAGGCGAGATGGGGACGCGCGGCTCGGTCGAGGGCAGGGCCGCCGAGGCGCAAATAGCGGCAAGGATCCTGCAGCTTGATATACGCGAGAATCTTGGTCTGGCCGACGGTCACGTTTTCGCCGACGATGCGAGCCGGGCCGCTATGGTCCGTGTCTTGAGGCGGCTAAAACCAAAACTGATACTCACACACCAGCAGGAAGACACGCACCCTGACCACGACCATATCGCGATGCTGGTCCGTGAGAGCGCAAGACTCGCAAGCATGCGAGGATACGACCCTGAGACCGGGGGCCAAAAGATCCCGGTCCCGATGGTCGCTCACAACGTGTTCTCTCGCCGGCTGGTACCTTCTTTCATCGTCGACATTTCGGATTTTCTGACGACAAAGATGGAAGCTATCCGCGCTCACGCCTCGCAATTCTACGATCCGAATTCAAAGGACCCCGAGACCCGCCTTACTGCAAAAGGGTTCCTGGATGAACTGGAAAATCGTTCGCGTCATTTTGGTTCGATGATCGGGGTTGCCGCGGGCGAGCCTTTCTATGTGCGCGAGGCGCTGAATGTCGATGATCCCGTCGCGCTGCTGACACGCCCGATGAATCTCTACTCATAGAATGAGCCAACCGCCCGAAGAAATAGAGCTCGCGAAGAAACGACGGGTCCTCGACCGCCTCGCCGAAAGGCTCGTAAATGCGGAAGAGGAGATGACCGATCTTCGTGATGCGCTGGAGCAATTCGAGGCTCGCTACACCATGCAGGTCGGGAGGTTGTACGCGGAGTTCGACGAGATCGAGGCGCTGATCGCGGAAGAAGAAGTAAAACTCGTTCCTGACGACGAGGAGATAAAGAAAAAGGCCGAGGAGCTGCGCCGGCGGGCCGAGGAATCAGCGGCTAGAGCTGAGGAGGCGGCCGCACTGGAACCGCATTCGAAGCCGAACGACGAAGCGAAAAAGGCTTATCACGATCTGGCCCGGATAATTCACCCCGATCTCGCCCTCGAATCCGACGAAAAAGATAGGCGTCATGCGTTGATGGCAGAGTTGAACGCGGCCTACTCATCCGGCGATCACGCGAAACTCGACAAGCTCGCGGCTGATCTCAAGCACAGTCCGGACCTTGTGCCGGGCGACACCGTGGGCGACGAACTGGTGCGTGTGATCCGACAGCTTCATCAAGTCCGAAGACGCCTCCAGGAGCTCGCGCTCGAAAGGGCCTCGGCCGAGAACTCTGAGCGTTTTGACCTGATGAAAAAGGTCGAAGCCGAGTCGGCTGAGGGGCGCGATCTGCTATGTCAAATGGCTGCCCGTACAAACGTCCATATCAAGAAGTCCGAAAGGCGGCTTGCAAACCTCCGGGCGGTCAACCAAGCACAGGAAGAATACGTGAAGGAAAAGTACGGGATGGATATAGAGGACTTTCGTCCAAGCTAACGGTGAGAGGAAATGGGCTCCGCGATCATCTTGCCGGCTCCGCCTCTTTCCTTACGGCATACGGCAACGATCTTCCCGACAACAGTAACTTCATCGTCGGGGAAAAGCATCGGCTCGTGGCCGCCGCCGTCGATGCCGATAATACCGAACTCCGCGTCGTAAAAGCCGCAAACAACTTCATTGGTCTTATTAACGGCCAGGGCGACGGGCTGACCTCTTTTAGGGATACCTGGTTCAACCAGGGCAAGCGTGCCATGGCCGACGCCGATCTCCTCAAGAAACGAATTCTGTACCCAGACTCCACGATACTGCCTGTCATAGGCAAGTGGGTGCGTAAGCACGATCTCCAAACCGCCTGCGGATGTCTCCGGCCTTTCGCCCTTAGGGCGCGGCGAGAGAAGAGGCTCGAATTCTTTGATCAGTTTACGGGCTGCCGGTTCGCCCGAATGTATACGAGTGATATCGATCGCTTCCGATAGCGTGAGCAACGCATCGGCGAAGTTGGCGCATGCCGCAAATATTTTCGCTTTAGTGGCGATCGCCTCGGCTAGATACGCATTATTTTCGCCCTTTCGCAAGATCTTTATGGCGTGCTCGACTGCTGCGAGAGCACCTTCAGATCGACCCTCTGCGAGAAATATCTGCGCCTTTGTCTCGAGTGTCGACCCTTCACGGATCCGATCCTTTAGTTTCTTGTGGCGGGCTAGTGCAGAATCGGCCGCTGCGTGAGCTGCAGCGAAATTCCCAACATTCTTGTAAAGCAACGCGAGATTATTCTCGACGGCCGAAAAGTATGTCCAGTGACGCGCTAGCCTGAACTGGTCGCGTGCGATCGTCAGATGATGAAGTGCTTTGTCGGGCCTGCCAAGATTCTTGAACGACAGTCCGAGATTCGAATGAAGGTTCCCGACCAGAAAGGGATCTCCGTTCAAAATAAAGTCGCCCTCGACAAGGCTCGCATATTCCACATTTCGCTCGTTCCGTTGTTGATTTCCCCGCACCAACATCGAAATTACATGTGAGAAAAGGCGCTCGTCACAGGATGGAGGAAGTTCCCGCGCCAGCGCTTCACCCAGCCATACCTCCGCCTCGCGATACTCGCCAGTCCGCCAGTAGGTGAGAGCGAGGCCGTTCTCACAAGCCGCAGCCATCTCATGATCGGGTATCGCGAAGGCACGCAATCGCGCGTCCATAAGGAGATCGCGGGACCTTTCCTGTGAGCCTGGAATGCTTTCGACGTGACCGGCGTAGCCGATAAGGCAGCCAAACCTTATCAGCAACGAAGTTGCCAACACGGGCTCGAATTCGTCCACCCGAGGCAGGTAAGCGTCATCCCGCCAGTCGTCGCCGAACTCCGCGAGCGCCTCCGCGTAGCGTCCTTGCCGCTCCAGCCTTAACAAGCGTCTGAGGAGAGGTTTAGTTTCGCGTTTTGTTCTGAGGATGGGTGCCGTCATTTGGAGGCGAAATGGGTGCTGTTATTATAGGCGGGATGTTATTGGACATCAAGAAACAACTGGAGAAAAAATACAATGAAAAAAACACTTACCTTAGTTCTCGCGATCGCATTCTTTTCAACTCTCGGATTCGCGGGAGACCAGGGGACCGGCGGGTATCGTCCGTGTGACCCGCAAGTCGAAACGTGTCCGCCGCCTCCGGATTGCACCGAGAATTGCGGAAATAACTCTTCGATGGCGACGCAGGGCGGTTCGGGAGATGACGTATTGAGTGACCTCGCGTTCGACACAATTTCATCGATCGCGATCACGGCTTTCGGCGGCGGGCATTAGGCCCCGCGCGCTTTCTGACCTGTTAGGAACCCCGTCTTTCCAGCTCCGCGGGCTGTAAAACCGGGGTTTCTGACAAAACATCACTGGGCTGTAATACAACGATCCGGGACATACTTTCTTCACCGTTCCCACTCAAGTCGTTGATTACTTCCACACAGATCTCACGGACCATTTCGTCTAGTTGGCCCGGCGCTAGGGGTGTATCCACGGGATTCCTTTGAAAAACAAAACGATTTCCCTGACCGGTCAAGATCCAATGGATCGAGTAAGGGGTAACCCGGGCAAGGGCCAAAAGGACCTCTGCATTAGGCAGTCGGCCGTTCAGATAGTTCTTGGCGGCCTGATAGGAAATATTCAACAATTGTTTAATTTTGGCGGGTTCCCTGGTGCCGCATGCTTCGGCAAGGCGACCCGCAAAACTACTGGGGTTTAGCTCTCTTGAATAGGCTCTTGACATAGTTCAACGTTCGTGTAATATCTAATCAGCCGAGCACCGGGATTATATTCCAGGTCTCCTCCCAATATCAATCCCACGAACCCCGGCTGGTCAAGGGAAATCTTAGGTTTCGCGGACCGCATACGCCCTGTATGCGCCGCGAAAAAAGAGGGAGGCGGTGTGGGAGACGTCTCCCTCGCTCTATTTTTAGATCGAGCATCCCGCGGCGTAGCCCGACGCCCAAGCCCACTGAAAGTTATATCCCCCCAGCCAGCCAGTGACGTCGACGACTTCGCCGATGAAATAGAGGCCGTTCATTTTTTTGGACATCATGGTCTTGGATGAAAGCTCCGATGTAGAAACGCCTCCTCGCGTAACCTCAGCCCGATCCCATCCTTCGGTGTCTTGGAATTCCACTCGCCACTTCTTTATCGCTTCGATGAGTGAGGAACGGTCGTGTTCCGAAAGCTCGGAACCGCGCTTTGTAAGGTAAGGCGTGAAAAATAGCTCATTAACAGCCCTTTGCGGCATTTGCGTGCCAAGGGTCGAAGCAACTGATCTCGTTTGTCTCAGTGTTGAAGCAAGTTCTTCGCGCGAGGTGTCGGGGAGCAGATCGATCTCGATCGGTTCGGATCTGGACCAGTAATTGGAGGCCTGCAATATGGCCGGTCCCGAGAGTCCCTTGTGAGTGAAAAGTATGTTCTCTCTGAAACTCGGCCCGCCCGCGGAAACGACTGTGCCCAATGAAATGCCGGCGAGGCGCGGATATCTGTGAGCTTTTGAAACAAGGGCGACGAGCGAGGGGCGCGTGGGTTCGATCTTCAACCCGAACTGCCGTGCGATACGAAAGCCAAGATCAGACGCACCGATCTTTGGAAACGAAAGACCTCCGCAAGCGACTACGAGCTGCTCTGCTTCGAAGGCCCCTTTGTTTGTTTCGATAAGCCAGGGGCGCGGCGCATTAACTGAGCTGACGCTGCATGATGTTTCAACGCGCACCTTCGCGCGCCGGCATTCGTCGAGGAGCATCTGAACTATCGCTCGTGAGCTTTCGCGGCAAAAGAGCTGTCCCAGTTTCTTTTCGTAGTATGGGATCTTGTATCTTTCGACAAGATCGATGAAGTCGCGGGGCGTGAACCGTGCCAGAGCGGACTTGCAAAAGTGTGGATTTGCGGAAACGAAGTTATCAGCAGTCGTGTTGACGTTAGTGAAATTACATCGGCCGCCGCCAGAGATAAGGATCTTTCTCCCGACCTCGCTATTATGCTCAACAACCAGAACGCGTTTACCGCGCTTTGCGGCAGTGACCGCGCAAAAAAGTCCGGCCGCCCCGCCGCCGATCACGATCGCGTCATAGATCACGCGAGATAGTTATTACGAAAGATGTTCTCGTGATGCTTAACGTGACCGGCGAGCATATATGCAAGAGCACGGGCCGAGACGGGATTGTCGCTCGCCGTTCCCATTCGTCGTGAGGCCGCGTCGGAGAGATTTCGAATAAGAAGAAGATTCGAACGTCGCTGAAGCGCGAATTCCTCGAGCAGATCCGCGAAGCTCCTGGCGTTCGCATTCGAATTCTCGATATAGCCCTCCTGGTCAAAGCCCTCGAGCGGTGTTTCGTCGCCCCTCGATATTCGCAGGAGGCGGTATGCGAAGATCCGTTCGGCGTCGATCACGTGGCTTAACGATTCCTTTGTGGTCCACTTACCGGGCGCGTACGAAAACGTACCTTTATCCTCTGGAACGCCCGCAAACATCGCCGCCATATCATCGATCTGTTTTTCAAGGATCGGGACGATCTCACCTTCCGGTATCAGGGATATGTAGCGGTCATAGTACTCGGCGTATTCGTTTTTTTCTGGACGGTTCATACTGCGGTATAGTAGCAAAGTCCCGATATAATTTGTCCGATCTCGATTTTTTCGAAGAATGCGTTCTTTAGCCATCGCCCTTTTGACCGTTTTGGTATTCGTCCTCAGCGCTGCCGCCCAACACGGCGGAAAGGCTGAACCCAATCGAATAGAATTCGTGCCCGGCAGGTCGAGTAAAACGGTGACGGGTACGCTCGCTAATCATCAAGAAATGGAATACGTCTTTGCCGCGGTCAAGGGACAAAAGGTCACGATACGAAACGCGACGCGAAGCCTGTTCGACTTTCGCGTTTTTAGTGATGAGTTTAACGTTGAGACGGAATTCGAAAGCTCGCCCACCCTCACGCTGGAGTTGCCCGCGACGGGGGACTATTACTTCTTTGTTAGGAAGAAAATGATCGCAAGACCTAGTCGCGCCCGCTTCTCGCTGACCCTGACCATCAAGTGATCACTCCTTTGGCCTCTCGCGATCCGTCCCGATATCGGAGAAGGGGATGTCGTAGATGGCGTAATCCTGCCATCCGTTGAAATCAAAATGCCACCACTCGTTCGGGTTGACAGTAAACCCTGCACCCTCCATCAGGCGCCGCAGCTTATCGCGATTAGCGCGTTCGAGATCAGAACCGCCAGTATATTCGGGAGAAGCCCGGTCGGTGAATTCATCGAAATCAGAGGGCATAGGGATGAGTTTGCCGGTCTTTAGATCATAAATGCTCAGATCAACGGCGCACCCGCGGTTGTGTTTCGATCCCTTTGCCGGGTCTGCGACAAACTTCTTTTGATCCGGGCGAACAACTTCCCAAAACAGCTCTGTGATCGCCCAGGGACGATAACCATCAAAGATCACAAGCCCGAGACCCTCGCGCTTTAGGGCTTTATGAACCTTGAGAAGGGCTTTTGCCGCAGGCCGCTGCAGGAAAGCCCGAGCCTCCGGGTAGACCGCCCTTCCCGTGAAATTATTTGCGGTTGCATAACGGATATCCAGCTTGATCGTTTTGCTGAGTTTTGTAAGTTCTACCAGATCGGCCTCTTTTTTATTCTCTTCTTTTGGCGGCCCTGTCTGAGCCCAAACGCAGGAAACGAGAAGGAGCCAGAGCGGCAGCAGCGAAATTCCGGCATTTCCTCTCAACTTCATGGTCTGCTGGGTGACGATTGTAATCCCTTTTCAAAAATACTATTTTTCAAGAAGGATGGATACGAAAGGAACTGAAAGCAGATCTCACGCGCTGAAATTGACGAAAGCGGCCGGTTGGGCCGCCTTCATGTTCTTTTTAGTAAAGGGACTGATGTGGCTAGTTGTCCCGGCTATAGTTGCGTATTTGTCCTTCAAAGATTAGTTGGGCTTTTTCGTATCCTCAGGTTTGATGTCATCGTCAAGGATCTTCACTTCAGAGCCGTACTTCTTGTACTCCTTAAACTTGATCACATTTCTTGTTTCGTAACCCTTTCCCTGCTGAGCGTCGGTGAGCCGAACCTCGGATAACGATGGCAGCAAATATTTTTCACCCGCGATCGAGACCCAGTCGTAATCAATGTTCCGTTTTGCGCTGCGGATGATGAAGTCGCGCGGAATGTCTGTCGCATCGCTCTCTATTCGTAACACCCGAGCATCCTGCCTATCGATCCATACCCGTCCCTGCATTCCGGCTATTGTTGAATCTGTCGAATATCCGGTAGCTGTGATCAATTCTTTCGCATGTTCTTTGTCCGTCGAGAAACTATAGACGATCGCCTTTCGTCCCCGAAGAACATCTGTCTCGGCAGCTTCGAACTTCGTCAGGCTTTCGGGTTTGAAGATAGTCGACAAAACGGTGACGAATTCCCCTGTCGAGCTGGTACCACCTGCTTCTTCGTAAGAACCCTTCTCCTCGGGATTCGTTCGGACCAAGCCGTTGACCGCGAGTATCTTATAGGTTTCCTCGCCAGTCGTTCGATAACTGACCGCCACCACCAGGCGGTCAAGCGGTCGAAAGTTGCCCGTGCCGGCGAAGGCCATCGATCGCTCGATCTGCTGCTTAACTACGAAATCAGGCATTTCCTCGACGGCAGCGAGGGTATTGGCCCTCGTTTTTTCCAGCAGCTCGCCGGCTTCTTTCACATCAGGAAACTTTGCAGCGACGGGGTCGGCCTTGCGCCGCCCGGCTTCTTCAAGGGCACGGTTGAGCTCGGCATCGTTTGAGCCCTTGGACCGGGTGAGATCTCTCAAACCATCGTTTACCGGAAAATCGATGCCGCGGCCTCTAAGCGCGGCTATTATATCGGCCTTTGTTCCGGGCGATCTTTGGAGTGCATAGAGCATCTTTACGTACTCCTCCCTCGTAAGGGGAAGTGTCTGCGCTCCAAGTGCAATTGCAAATCCCAGCAGAACCGGGAATATAAGAGCCTTTCTCATAACTATTTACTGATGCTATGGCGGCGAATGCCGTTGTTTAGACGCAAGCGGTCAATAAACAAAAAGAGCGGGAAACGATGCTCCCGCTCTGATGTAAAGTGGATGGATCCTGTGTTAATTGACCCACTCTTCTTCGTAGTTGAGCTGCCAGTGACGAGTGACCCACTCTTCAGCGGCCGTCATAGCGGTATTCTTCCATTTCTTGAGATTCTCAAGGACCGACAAAGCCGCCATTGGCTTGCTTGGGTCGCGCTCCACGCGGATCACGCGGGTCGGAACGTCGATGATCGCCTTCTTTTCGTTCATGATCTTTAGGCGAACCTCGCTTCCGACCGGCGGAAGAATTTCGAGATTGACCAGAGCGCTGGTCTCACCGACATTCTCTGTCAACCCCTCGACTTTGATGGTTTCGCCGCTCTCCTCGTCGGTCCAGATGGCCATTACGGGCATACTAGCGATGATCCGATGGTGCAGCGGTGTCTTATATGATGATGTAGCGTATTCTACCTGTGACATTATTTCCCCTTATTTTGATTATTTGTGCCCCCTTGTCTATAGATGGGAACCCCCTCGCCAAAAAAAGCGAAACTAAAAATAGTCCACTCTTACAAAAAAGTCAAGTTTCTTCTGATCTACTCAGGAGCCTGTATTTTCGGGCTCCGGAGAATCGAAGTGATTTTGTAACAGATACTGATACAAAACGCAAATCGTAGCTTTGATGCCACTCCGCCAAACGAGTTAACCCCGATTTACGCTTTTCTTAAGTTTCCGGTTAGTACGCTGGAGTACGCTAATCAAATAATCCGTACGACGAGGCCTTGACGGGAACCCAATTTGCCTACACTAAGGGCATACAGTTATCGACTTTTCGCGGGTCTACAGTGAAGCCCGGATCAGGCGGCGACAGTTAGACAAAGAAGCTTATTCTATAAGGATTTAGAGCGCCGGATGCGCGCGACTGTTAGTTTGGCTTTTCGAGATATCTGAAGTATTCTTAATACCGAAAATCCGAAAAGCGAGATAAAAATCCGAAAACGCGATAGGAATCGTGCGCCAGAGGCCTAGAATTCCTGCAATTTTCAAGGGAAATATCAATTTAATGAGGTCAAAAAACAAAATGACAAGATTCTTTTCAACGAGATTCTTAGTGATGGCCGTTTTCGCTCTTGTACTGGCGGTGGGGACTGTGATCGCACAGCCGACGGGCGGCATAACCGGTGTCGTTACTGATACCACCGGAGCGGTCGTTCCGAATGCGACGGTGAAACTGGTCAACGCCGCAAAGGCGATCGATAAAACCATTACGACGACCGATGATGGTATCTACACCTTCACTCTTCTCGAACCCGGGAAGTATACGGTCACGGCGAGCGCCGGCAACTTCACCGCCCAGACGATCGAGGTCGAGGTGCAGGTCGGTCGTACCACAAACAACAATTTTTCATTAGGTGCCGGAAATGTAAATGCAACGGTGGAAGTAACCGCTGAAGGCATTCAGGTAACCCAGTCAAACTCAGACGCCGTGGTCAATGAGACCGCTATCCAAAATCTGCCTATCAACGGACGGCGCTTCCAGGATTTCGTTACGCTCACGCCCACCGCTCAGGTCGAGCCTTCGAGGCAGCAGATCTCGCTGGTCGGCCAAAAGGGGATCAACGGCAATGTGAGCGTTGATGGTCTCGATTACAACCAGCCGTTCTTTGGCGGTATCCGCGGCGGTGAGCGCTCTAACCTTGCGTTCACCATTCCGCAGGAATCGATCAAGGAGTTTCAGGTGGTGGCCTCGGGTTACACCGCTGAGTACGGCCGTTCTACCGGCGGTGTCGTTAACGCGATCACCAAATCGGGCAGTAACGAGTTTCACGGCTCGGCATTTGGGTTGTGGCGTCCCAGCCGCCTTGCTCGCGGCAATCAGTTTACCGATGCGCTCGTTGCCCAAAGACTTGCGCCCCTCGGCGTAACGCCAACATTGGCACCGACCCAGGAACAGTGGGGCGGCTCGGTCGGCGGCCGCGTTATCAAGGACAAGGTCTTTTACTTTGGTTCGTACGAGGGACAGCGTTTCCGCGCTCCCCGGCAGATCGTATTCAACTATCCGAGCGGCTTCCCGCCATCGGGTGTTGTCCTCACAGCAGCTCAGCAGGCTGTATTGAATTTCTTTAACGCGGAGCAGGTACAGTACACGCAGACCAATGACGCGTGGGCGGCTCTTGCCCGCATAGACTGGAATATCACTGAGAACCATAAGTTCAATGTCCGCGGCAATATGAGCCGCAACAACGCACTTAATGCGGCGTCTCGCGGTGAGACCTCAGTCGATCCGACAACTCGTCAATCTCTTTCGACGAACGGTACCGAACAGGATCGTCTCAAGATGGTCGTGGCAGGTCTTGAGAGCAACTTTGGAGCGAACAAGTTCAACGAGTTCCGTTTCCAGGCTGCTAAGGAGATCCGTCCGCGTATCTCAAATTCGGTCGTTCCTCAGATCGTCACGAGCTTCGCAACTTATGGCGCGGGCGGTTCGGACACCTCGTCCTTTCTTCCGAATATCGAGAATGACGTCAGGTACGAGGCCACTGACGGTTTTACCTGGATCAAGGGTAACCATACGGCCAAGTTCGGCGGTGACTACAGCCACATCTTTGCGGCTCAGACGTTCTCCTTCAATCCGTTCGGACAGTACAACAACAGTGTAGGCGCGGCTTGTACGAGTTCCTCGTCCTGCACTTTCCAGACAGCTCTTCAGAACATGTCGAACGTTGTGGTTCCGCAGAGCGGCTCGACGCAGGCGTTCCTCGGCCGGTTCGATGTTCTGTCGACCGCCTTCTCGTCCTCGTATCAGAGGCAGATCGGTAACCGTCAGGCAGCTTTGACGGTGCAGCAGCTTGCGTTCTACGGTCAGGATACCTGGCGCGTAACGCCGAAATTCACGCTGAACTACGGCTTGCGTGTTGAGCAGCAATTCAATCCTCCGGGTGACGCGAGCAACACGGCTGTGGCCAGCGCGGTAATGAACACGATCTTCCCGTATACGGGCAAGAACGTTGATCCTTCGGTCGTTCCCGACAGCGGCTGGGAGTGGGGCCCAAGAGGAGGCTTTGCCTTCGATCCCAAGGGTGATGGCCGAACGGTCTTCAGGGGTTATGCCGGCTTGTACTATGCGGCGACTCCGCTGATCTGGATCGTTCCTGTGACCCAGACCTATCGCTCGACTCCGGCTGACGTTTCGCAGCAGCTTCCGTTTTCGGGCATCTCGCAGAGCGCGTTTGACACGTTCCTCGGAACAGCTGCGGGAACTCCTTACAAAACGATCACAGGCTGTGATCCGACCGCGGCTCCTGGAACCGATGCGCGAAACCGCTGCAATCCGCAGTCGATCTATCGATACTTCGCGATCGTGGGTGTTGACCTTAACGCGTCGCCGCTCTCAAATCTGCCTCAGCTAACCAATGCTCAGGTTTCGACCATCGCGGGGGCGGTCGGCCTTACGCCGAGCCCCTTCGTAGGAGCTCAGGTCATCAACATGGCGCCTGATTATAAGAATCCCCAGTCATTCCAATGGGGAGCTTCTTTCGAGCGTCAGCTTGGCAGGGGCCTTGTTTTCGGGCTGGACTACGCAAACGTTTCGACCCACTTTATCGGTCGCTTCCGCGATCTGAACATTCCGTCTCCGCTGACGGCGCAGCAGTACATCGATGCGATCACCGCTGCTAACGGAGGTGCTGCCGATTCCCGTGTTATCGCTATGAATAACAACGGGTTGTTTGCAGCTCTTTTGGCCGGGAATAGGAACTACATCAGCATTGCGACGCCGGCTGGTTTTGTGAATTGTACAAACCTCGCCTCGCTGCAGTGTCTGCCTACGGTGGCTTCGGGACAGTCAACTGCGAACGCAGTCCTTCCTGCCAACCGTTTGCGTCCGACGCAGGCTCAGGGACAGATCGCACTTGGATCGGTCGCACAGCTTGAGTCCACTGCGAACTCGCTCTACAGGGGCCTTACGGCTCGCGTAAGGTGGGTATCGAAGAGGATGATGCTCAATGCCTATTACACGCTTTCGCGGACATATGCCGATGACGATAATGAACGCCAGAACGGCGTTGGATACGCTGACGCATACAATCTGGCACCGGATTACGGTCTAAGCCGATTGAATCGTACCCATATGTTCAGCGCGAACCCGGTCGTATTCCTTCCCTGGGGCTTTGAAGTTTCGTCGGCGATCCGCCTGCGTTCTGGCCTGCCGTTCAACGAAACAGTTGGAGGCGACCTCAATGGTGATGGAATCAACAACGATCGTCCGATACGGGCGGGCGGCGGCGGATTCATGATCAGAAATGCCTATACCAATAAGGGCATTTACGATATTGATCTGAGAGTGCAGAAGACCTTCAAGTTTGGAGAAACGAGAAGGCTCATTATTCACACGGATCTCTTCAATATCATGAATCGCCCGAACCTTCTGGTTAGCGGTTCGGCGGCTCCGTCAAGTGCGTCGTCGTTTGGTACCTCGGGTCAATTCTGTGTTGTAGTTTCGCAGGCTTGCGGATTGCCGAATGGCCCAGGCCGCAACGCGAACTTCCTGCAGCTCTATGACGCCAACACCGGTGTTCTCAACGTCGCAAACGTCAACCCGGGCAGCCAGGTATTCCAGATGCAGTTCGGAGCACGCTTCAACTGGTAATTTAAGCTCCTCTTTTTTGGAGGACATCTGGCACGCTTCTTTAGGGAAGCGTGCCTTTTTCTTATCCCCGCTCGCGTATAATCCATTTTGCTATGAAGATCCTTCATATCTCCTCGGCGCGCACGTTCAGCGGCACTGAAAGGCATATAGCCGATCTGACGCGAGAGCTGGATAATCGTGGGCATGAGAATTATGTTGGATTGCGGCCGACCAGCCAGTGGCGCGAGCGGATCCCTCATATCAAGGATGAGAATCTTCTGTACGTTTCGATCCGAAATTCATTCGGCATGTTCAGTGCGAAGAAAATTGCGAAGTTCGTAAATGAACGGGACATCGACATCATCCATACTCACGTGGCCCGCGACTATCTTGCAGCCACGTCGGCGGCTCGCCTCGCCGGAGCGAGACTTGTCCTGACGCGTCACATGATGGGTGCTCTCAAGCCCTACTATAGGGTCGCCTTAAGGAACATTGATGCCTTGATAGCGGTATCTTCCCCAGTGCGGGATCAGCTGCATAAATTCTTCGACCCGTCGAGGGTGCACCTGATCTCTAACGGTATCCGACCGGTGGAAGCGGATGAGGAGCGACGCGAAACCGCCGGAAGGGAGTTCCGCGCGCTGCATGGTATCCCCCGCGATGCCGCACTCGTGGTCACGCTCGGCGAACTGAAGGTCTCTAAGGGACAGCGTGACTTTGTGCTTGCCGCGCAGGAGGCCGCAAGAGACGCGCCGGACGTGCATTTTGTCATTGCGGGGATTGATCATACTCCGGACAAGCGGTTTCGGCGGGAACTGAGGCGGCTGGTGAAAGTCTTCGGAATGGAAGAGCGCTTCCTGTGGCTCGATTGGCTTGATGACCTGACGCCGCTCCTCTCCGCTGCCGATATATTTGTCTCTCCGTCGCACGAAGAGAGTTTTGGATTGGCGATCCTTGATGCGATGTTCGTCGGACTCCCGGTGATCGCCACTGAGACAGACGGAGCGCGGGAACTCATTGCGGACACAAATGCTTTGGTGCCTGTCCGCGATCCGTTAGCACTTGCTGCGACGATCAAGCACTATATCGACCATCCGCAGGCCGCCGAGCGACTGGGTAACCAGCTTAGACATGCTGCCGAAGAGCGATTTTCGATCACCACAATGATCGATAGAACTGAGGCGCTCTATGGTTCTATCCTTGGTGCGTAGCAACTCGAGTTGCTTGTCGTGCCAAGGACTATCGGTTTATCTTATCTACTATGCGGCAGATCATTTTGGTTCTTTTCGCGTTACTCGTACAGACAATGAACGCATTTACGCAGACTCCTCAGCAACTCGCCGAGATCTGGGACAAGTCGCATATCACGAACAAATTTCCGTCCGACGTCCGATTGGCCGATCTCAAGGTTTACCTCGAACAGCTCAAGAAACTAGGCGTCCCCGTGACAGAGGTGGGCCGAAGCTTTGGGAATCGCGAGATCTATCAGGCGGATTTTGGGCACGGTCCGCTGAAGGTCTTTCTGTGGTCGCAGATGCACGGCAATGAGCCGACGGCCACTTCCGCGGTGGTAGACATGCTGGCCTACTTTCAGTCTCATCGGGACAAGGATTGGGTCAAAAAGATCGACGAGGCGATGACCATCCGCGTTGTTCCGATGCTGAATCCTGACGGGGCGGAGGTCTATGTCCGGCGCAATATGCAGGACATCGACATCAACCGTGACGCGATCGATCTGATAACCCCCGAGGCGCGTCTTTTGAAGAAGCTCCGTGATGACTGGTCGCCGGCGATCGGATTCAACCTGCACAACCAGGGCGTTCTAACGACCGCAGGTAAGTCTCCAAATCAGGCGACCATCTCGCTCCTTATCGTGTACGGTGACGCGGCGAAGACGACGAATCCGGGGCATGAGAGAAACATGCGAGCGGCCTCCGCGATGATCAGGGCGCTGCAGCAGTTCATTCCCGGCCACATCGCTCAATACAGTGACGAGTACACGTCAACGGCTTTTGGCGACAATTTTTCGGCCTGGGGGACGCCGACGATCCTGATCGAGACCGGTGGGCTTTACGGGAAGGATGAGATGTACCTCGTAAAGCTGAATTTCGTCGCCATCGTGACGGCCCTCAACGCGATAGCGACGGGCAGCGAGGCAAACGAGTCGACAACGCCATATCTCTCGCTGCCCGAAAATTCCTCGGGCGGCTTAATACATTTTGTTTTTCGCCGGGCGAATGTGATCGATCCTCTGACGAGCACACCGTCCGGCCCTTTCGACATTACCGCGGAGATCGAAAGACAACGCGCCAGCCTGACAGCCCCGGTCTTCATCCGAGGGGTCACGCCTCAACCAACCTCTATCCGCGGACTTGAGGAATATGACGCCTCCGCGTTCAATGCGGTGCAGCGATTTGGCCGGACCAAGGCCGGCGAATTGGCCGAACTCCTATTTTATAAGAAGGAGCGCGTCGTTGATTGGAAGGCGGCCGATCTTCAAAAGCAGTTTCCGCCGGACGCCATTTTCTCTCTAGGAAAGTGGTCCAAAGGTGAGGGTGTCGTGCCGCGTATAAAGTACTAGTGCTCAGCCTCCTAAAGATAAAGAATGTCGCTCTGATCGATGAACTGGAGATCGAGTTTGGCTCGGGCCTCGGGCTGCTTACCGGTGAGACGGGTTCGGGGAAGTCGATCATAGTCGACAGCCTTGGCGCGCTCGCCGGCGCCAGAGTTTCAGCGGATCTGGTCAAACAAGGCGCCGAAACCGCTCAGATAGAGGGTATTTTCAACGTTGGCAAAGTGCCTCAGCTAGTCGATGTGCTTGAGGCCGCGGGGATCGATCCCTCGAGCGAGCTGATCATCCGCCGGGAGATCTCGCTGGCCGGGAAGAACCGGGTCTTCGTCAATAATCGCCTTGTGACCCAGGGCGTACTTCGAGAGATCGGTATTTTTCTTGCGGATATCCACGGGCAGGGAGAGCAGGCATCGCTTTACGATGTTGAGACGCACCTCTCGATGCTCGATGAATTTTCGGGCCTTGGAGCCGAGATGGCGCGTGTTGAAACCGCCTATGCTGAATGGTCCTCTATCAAAGCCGAACTCGATAACCTGAATCGCGATGAGTCTGAGAAACTCCAGCTTCTCGACATATTGAAGTTTCAGGTCGATGAGATAGACAAAGCAGATCTGTCGCCCGGCGAGGATGCTGAACTCGAGGATGAAAAACGGCGACTCAATAATGTAGAGAAGCTATCAGCCTTAAGCGGCGAGGCACATGCGCTCCTTTACGAGAGTGAGTCATCTACTCTGTCAACTCTCGATCGCGCGGCCCGGATGATCGCCGAACTCGCGGAGTATGAAAACACCTTTCGCGGTTTTGAAGATCAGCTTTCGGCCGCCCGCGCGGTGATAGAGGAACTCGGTTCGACAGCAAGGGATTTTAGCGGGTCTTTGGAATTTTCGCCGGCTCGCCTTAACGAGATCGAGGACCGGCTGGCTGAGATCTCGCGCATGAAGCGAAAGTATGGCGAGACGCTTGAAAAAGTGCTCGAACACCGAGACGTTTCGAAGCAGCGGCTGGATTCGATCGAAATGTCAGAGTTTCGAGAGGAGCAGCTTCGAAAGCAGCTTGGCGAGGCAGAACGCAAGTATCTTGCCGCGGCCGCCGAACTCACAAAGACGCGAAGGATGAATGCGGCCAAGCTAGAGAGCGAGGTCGAAGCAGACCTGCAAGATGTAGCTCTTGAAAAGGCTAAGTTCAAAGTGCGCTTCGAGACGGCTGAAGTGTATTCAGCAAACGGTGTCGATAGAGTTGAATTCTATTTCTCGGCAAATCCGGGCGAGCCCCCGCGGCCGCTAGCGCGAGTCGCGTCGGGCGGCGAAGCTTCACGCGTGATGCTTGTGCTAAAAACGGTCAGCCACTCGAACGAGCCCGGCAAGACCGCAGTTTTTGACGAGATAGATATCGGGATCGGCGGGCGCGTAGCGGAGGCAGTGGGACGAAAGCTCAAGGCCCTCTCGACGACGCAACAGGTGTTTTGCGTGACCCATCAACCGCAGATCGCTAGCCTTGCCGATGAACACTTCGTCGTGGAAAAGGCTGTAAAGAATGGAAAGACATCGGTGTTGGTACGACGCCTCGGGGAAAACGAACGCATCGAGGAATTGGCGCGCATGCTTGCGGGGGCAGAGATCACAGACCATGCGCGCGAGAATGCAAGGTCGATGCTCGAATCGGCTCGCAGGGGGCGCGGCAAGGCGCAAAAAGGATAGAACTGATGTAATGGATCTGCGGATGCGAGCAGCATTTGCAGAAATGGTCTTATGAGTGCAGAGATCCTGGCCGAAGTAATTCGCGGTGAGACCGTTGAGTCGGTGCACTCGGGACACATCTGCGCCGTGGATGGAGAAGGGCAAGAGATCGTGTCGGTCGGCGATCCCGCTACCGTTACCTACTTTCGCTCGGCGTGTAAGGCATTTCAATTTATTCCCTGTATAACGAGCGGGGCCGCGAATGCATTTGGCTTCTCGCCGGAGGAAGTCGCTCTTGCCGTGGCATCTCACTCCGGCGAACCGCGTCACATTGAGATCGCTGCTTCGATGCTGGCGAAGGCGGGGTTCTCTGAATCAGACTTGAGATGCGGAGCCCATCTACCTTTTAACGAAGATGAGGCGAATCGATTGATCGCGGCCGGAGAGAAGCCGTCACAGCTTCACAATAATTGCTCGGGCAAGCATGCCGCGATGCTTGCGTTTGCGAAGCACATCGACTCCGGAACAACCAATTACGAGTTCCCGAGCAACAGGATACAGAAGCGCATCTTGAGATGTGTCGCTGACCTTACTGGAATTCCCGAAGACCAGATCTCTATCGGCATTGACGGATGCGCCGCGCCGAATTTCGCCCTTCCGCTGAATGCGATGGCCCGGAGTTTCGCCGCACTGGTCCGGCCAGACCACCTTCCTGATGTTGTAAAGGCCGCCTGCGCACGCGTTGTCGCGGCGATGGTCAAATTTCCCGAACTCATAGGCGGCACAGCACGGCTCGATACGATCCTCATGCAGGCGGCTCCGGGCAAAATTGTTTCAAAAGTCGGTGCGGACGGGGTCTGGCTCTGCGGCGTGCTCCCCTCTGAACCATACCCGACCGGCCTCGGCATTGCCTTGAAGATCGCGGATGGCGACGATACGCGAGGCCGGCCTGTTGTAGCAGTTCAGATCCTCAAGCGGCTCGGCATTCTCCGGGAAGACGATGTTCCGGACCTTTCTCCGATGCGGATCAGGAACCGTCGCGGTGACGAGGTAGGCCACGTTCGGGCCGTGGTCGAATGGTCATTTACCGGATGATGCAATGCCTACGCTTCGCGACCGCTTCGAGGAGATCTATAGGTCAGCCGAATGGGGCGGCGATTCCGGTGAGGGCTCACGGCCTATCTACACTAAGGGGTACGTTGAGTTCCTAAACACCTTTCTTAAAGAAAATGCTATCAAGTCGGTCGTAGACCTGGGATGCGGTGACTGGCAGTTCTCAAGATCCATAGACTGGGGGCCGGCCGCCTACCTCGGCGTGGACGTTGCACGGCCAATAGTGGACGCGAATCGCAAAATGTATTCGAGGGCGAACGTACGGTTCGAAGAGTGCTCGGGTGATCCTAAAGAACTGCCCCCGGCGGACCTATTGCTTGTAAAGGATGTATTGCAGCATCTCTCATACACAAACATTGATCGTGTACTAGCCTCGCTTTCAAATTACAAATTCAGCCTTATAACCAACTGCGTCGATCCCAAAAAAGCCACGGTGAATCGTGATATTGAAGACGGCGATTTTCGCTATCTCGATCTGCGACTTGAACCTTTCCTGCTTGAGATGGAAGAGGTATTCAACTTTGAGCGCGCGAGGTCCGGCTTACAAAGATTTTGGCGGCCACCCTATTGGCGAAAGGAGGTACTTCTCGTACGAAATTCTACTGCGAAGATCTCGCCTTAAATGTCTCGCTATTAAAAGCTTTGTCCAGCCATAGGTTTGTCAGCTTTTCCTGGACACTGTTGGCACGCAGACGCTCGTTGAGATTCTTGAAATCCACAAAATCCAAATGCTGATCCTGATTGAAGCAGGAAAATACGAAGAACTCCTCGCCGGTGTGGGGATTGACGTGCCTCTGCAGACATTGAGCGCAGACCTCTTTCATCATGCACTGCATGGGGGAGTTTATAGAGCCGATGGCGATATGGCTTTCGTTGAGAAATGGCTTAAGTGCCGTGTGCCGAGCCTCGCGAACGCCATTCATCATGCGGTCTGAGCCGATGGCAATGATCCGGTCCACGTCTTTCAGATCCACTGTTTGAGCACCAGCCCGGCCTTCGGCATACGCGATCATCGCCTGAACAATGTTGCCGCGGAAGTGTGCATCCTGCGCCCGCGACGGAACGATCTCTTCTCCGAAATCAGTGGACCAGATAACCTGGTCCGTCGCGTTCTCGATCTCCTCCCGTTTGTACAGGTCGGCGCCATTCTTATAACCGGCGAAATAGATCACCTTATTGTTACGCTCTCGCAACGCTCGAGCGATAGAGAAGAGAACCGCGTTGCCGAGACCGCCGCCGGCGAGAAGGACATTCTCGTTCTCAGGGATCTCAGTAGGGGTGCCGGTCGGGCCCATAACGAGTACCTCTTCACCCTCTTTGAGTAGGGAGCAGAGACGCGATGACGTGCCCATCTCAAGAACGATCATCGAGAGAAGACCCTTTTCTTCATCAACCCAGGCGCCGGTAAGGGCAAGTCCCTCCATCAAAAGGCGCGTTCCATCGATCACGGGGGCGGCGGTCTCAAAATTCTGGAGGCGATAGAACTGGCCGGGCCTAAACTTCCTTGCCTGAAGTGGGGCTTTTACTATGACGTCGACAATTGTCGGCGTCAATCTATCGACCTTTACGACGTAAGCACGAAGCTGCTCGTCAAGCGTCGCCTCGAGCTTGTCGAAGATAGCGTCGCGATCCGCTTGAGCCAGGTCTCCGCGCGCGGAAAGCTCATCCGCGAAAAGGTCGACGACCTTCTCATAACCATTCTTTGCAGAAGCCATCGCCTTGACGACATTGCCGGCATATTGGGGGTGGTTGTCGCCGTAGTAGGAGATGAATTTGCCGTCGTGCTCGTAGGACGTAAAGAATGCCTCTTCGCCCTTCGCAGCCTCGACAGCGTGAAGCCGTCCGTCCCCATTTCGCTCAACCTTGAAAGGCTGGAAGAACTGCCGCCACTCGTCCATTTGGAAAGTCCCCGGCTTTTCCTTCTCGTAGATGACATTCGGAGAAGTGCCGGCGGCTACGCAGACCGTGTGTGCGGGGATCTCATGCATATCGCCGGTCTTTTCGAATTTCCCGGTTTCGGGGACATACTCTAATCGCTCGAAGATCAGTGCTTTTACAGCGTTGTATTCATCGGGTACCGCCTCCACAGGATTCATGCATTCGACAAAGTCGATGCCCTCCTCGAGTGCCTTCTGAACCTCTTCATGGTTAAGACGGTAGGCTGGCGAGTCCTGCAGTCGTTTACGATAAACGAGCGAAACTCCGCCCCAGCCGCGGACCAACGGAACGAAATTCGGCTCTTCGCCAGCATCGGCCGCACGCTGGCGTTCGGCACGAATTTCCCGGCCATGCTCAAGGAATTCCTGCAGGACGCGGATCTCTTCTTCATCAAAAACCTCGGCAACCTTCTCTTCCCCGAATTCAGTGACGACCTGCTCATACTTGGCGAGCATCTTTTCGCACTGAACGGGGTAATAAGCAAAGATCTCCGTAGCGGTATCAATACCGGTCAGTCCACCGCCGATAACAACCGCCGGAAGGCGTACCTGCAGATTCGAAAGCGTGTCGTTTTTGAAAGCTCCCGTAAGCTGCAGCGCCATTAGGAAGTCGGACGCCTGTCTGATGCCGCGGATCAGGTTGTTCTTCATCGGAACGATGGTCGGCCGTCCCGCACCGGTCGCGATCGCGATATGATCGAAACCATAATTCCATGCGTCCTCGATCGTGAGCGTTCCGCCAAAGCGGACACCCCCGTACGCCCGGAAACGCTTCCTGCGAAACAGCATCAGCTGCATCATGTTCAGGAAGTTCTTATCCCAACGGACGGTGATGCCGTATTCGGAAACCCCGCCAAAGCCGGAAAGAATTCTCTCGTCGAGCTCCTCGGTGATCTCCTTTATGTCCCGGATCGGCTTTGGGCAGCTGCGGCCGAGGCTCCCGGTCCAATCCGCACGAAGCGGCTCGATCTTCAATCCGTCGATGCCGATCACACCAAAGCCTTCATTGAGCAGGTATTGCGAGAGGGTGTAGCCGGCCGGGCCGAGGCCGACTACAAGTACATTCTTTCCATTGTAGGGAAGCGGGTAAGGACGCTTCGCATTCAGCGGGTTCCACCGGGTGAGCAGACTGTAGATCTCAAATCCATAAGGCAGATCCAGAACGTCGGTCAACGACGCGGTTTCTGCAAGAGGGATATTTACCGGCTCCTGCTTTTGGAAGATGCAGCCCTTCATGCAGTCGTTGCAGATGCGATGCCCCGTGCCAGCGCACATCGGATTGTCGATCGTCACGAGTGCAAGAGAGCCGATAGGGTCACCCTGCTTTTTGAGCAGGTGCATCTCCGAGATCCGCTCGTCGAGCGGGCATCCTTCAGTCTTGATCCCAAGAGGATTGCGCTTGGATTCGCCCGAGGGATCACGAAGTCCCGTCCGACAAGCATCTTTGTCACGCTCGTGACAGATCATGCAGTAGTCGACCTCGTACAACGCGTCCCGCATCGTTCCGCGATCATCCGTGAGCTTGAATCCCACACGCTTGCGAAGTATGTCCTCGCCGCCGCGCATTAGGTTCTCGAGCTTTGGATCAGGATGAATAAGGTGTACAAGATTCTGATAGTCGAGAGCGTGGGGAACCCTGAAGCTGTGCCACTTCTTCGACTTGTTCGCAAAGGCGACCGCCGACCAGCATTCCACCACGCCAAGTGCGGCTTGGATCGTAAGCAAGTCACCCGCCGATTCACCGTGGACGACATTTTCTCCAAAAAAATGACCAAACTCCGTGTCCTTCAAGGCTTCGTATGCCTTTTGTACGCGGGATACCGTATCGTGAACTTCTCCACTGATCTCAGCGTCAGGCTTTTTCAAGGCTTCTTCGGCATCGAGCAACCGAAAGGTCATTTCGGCAACGGAGAGTTCCTCGTCACGCACGATCGTTTCGTCAAATCCGGAATTTCGAAGCTGGGTGAGCGCTTTCCAAAGAAGGCCTTCATTCATTGAGGCCAACTCTTCAGGTTTGAATTTCTTCGCGGCACGCCTTTGGACGAAGAACTTGTACCGCCAGATCGGGTTTTGGACGAGGATCTCCTTCTCCAGTTCAGCCCTCTCTACCGTCACCCGAAAAAGCCGGGCAATAAAATCAGACAAGTGCGGCGCGGCGTCTGTCAAAAGCTTCGACTCAGCACGCTTTTCAAGCCCCTTACCGCGGGAATCTATATATTTACGGAGGGCCTCGGCCACCAGGGGTTCTTGTTTATCCAGGTCGGAGTAGAAATGCTCAGCCAGCGCGCGCAAACGTACGGCGTCAAACAAATCCGAATATCGAAACCCCTCGATCCCGAGCTCAAAATCGTGGTTCTCCGCTCCGTTGTCCCCGATGGTCGTCATACTGCTTCACTGACCGCACGGCCCTGTCAGAGTTAAACTTAAAATATAGCAATTCGCCCCGATGCGAACAAAAATCGGATGGCCGCGGGCGCTGACCGCGAACCTAAAAATCGTGAAATTCATCATTCAATATGCTATAAATCAAGGTTGCGCGATAATGAGACTGTTCAATAGGACCTTCACGCAGTTGTAGTATGGAAAATGATCAGAGGCTGACGCCGCTCCCAACTCTAGGCGGGCGAGAGATACAATCCACTTCGATCGACTACTCTTCCGGTTATACGGGAAGTTACGATGACTCGCTGGCCGGGAAACGCTCGATCCGTCAGTACATAAATGTTGTCTATAAAAGACTTCCCATGATCATTGCGCTGACGATAGTCGTCACCGCGGTCGTAGCTCTATACCAATATCAACAGCCCTCCATATACGCCGCGTCGACCTCGATCATCATTGAGCCTCGGAAGCCGGAAGTTACGAAAAAGGATGCGATCAACATCAACTTCGGCGACGACCAAAAGTATTACGACACCCAACTCGAGCTTTTGAAAAGTCCCGATCTTATGCGAAGTGTCGTGATCGCTCTGGGATTGCATCGTGACGCTAATGCCCTGAGTTCGCGTAATACGGGCCTGTGGGCGGGTCTGAAGAGTCTATTCGGAGGCGGACAAAAGAAAAAAGAAGACGCCGACGTCCTGCCGGTGGTGGACGATGCCCCCGCGGCGGCGGGCGATGAGCCCCAGTTAAGTCCTGAGGAAGAGACCAGGGCCCAGACGTACGCAGCAGAACTGGCGGGAAGTATAACGGTCACACCAAAAGAACGCACAAATATCGTCATTATTACGGTGACCTCGCCCAACCCCGCGATCGCTGCGAAGGTGGCCGACAAGACAGCGGAACTTTTCAAGAAACAGGACGAAGAACGCGAAACAAAAGGTGCCCGTGACGCCTACGCGGACCTAGGAAAGTCTATTGAGGACCTGAAGGCGACCATTGATAAAGAGCAGAACGACTTCATCGACCTGATGACGTCATCAAATTTGCCGCTGCAGGAGAAAGGAGGAGACGTTAGAGCGAGCGATCTGACGTCTTTGATCACGTCCTGGCGGCAGGCCCAAAATGAGGCAAGCAAGTTAGAAGCTCAATATAATGCAGCTGTCGCAGCGAGCCGGAGTGGGAACGTCGCCACCGTGATCCCGGATGATAAGGCGATCAACGACGCCCGCACGGAGAACAATAAGCGGCGCGAGGACCTCCAGCACCGCTTGGATGAGATCGACAAAAAGATCGAGGAGCGCCAGCAGAAAAAACAGGAATTGCTCGCGAAATATACTGAACAATTTACCTCGGTAAAGCAGGTGCAGGCGGAGATCGACACCCTTATTCAACAACGGGCGCGTATCGAGAAGGAAGTTACGTCCCGGGTTGAAACGGAAGGCGGCAAGCGTGTAAAGGACGCCGAGAGACAGGCTCTCGCCACGCTTGAGGCCCAGTATTCGGCAGCAAAGGCACGAGAGGCGAGGGCATACTCCCTTGTCGAGGCGGCCTCCAGCAAATCTGCGGTTGAAGGACAGGCAGAGACCCGGCTGACCGGTCTGAAGGATGAACTCAAGAATAATCGCGATCTGCTGAACACGTACACCCAACGGCAGAAGGAACAGGAACTCGCTCTTGCGACCGATAAGCAGGAAAATATCAAGATCCAAAGCAAGGCCTCGCCGGGAGCGCTGGTCGGGCCGCCGAGGAACCGAAACATCCTGGTCGCGTTCCTTCTCTCGCTCGCGGCAGGTATCGGCCTCGCATTCCTGCTTGATTACCTGGATGATTCGGTGAGGACCTCCGATGACGTAAGCCGCCATCTTGGCCTGCCCACGCTTGCACTCATTCCGCACTATCTCAACACGGAACGAAGGAAGCTTCTGTCTGCCGGTGATAACGGCCCACCCGCCGCGCCGAGCGCTCTTATCACGCTAGAGGAAACCCATTCACCGATGGCCGAGGCATATCGTCATTTGCGTACGAGCTTGCTGTTTTCGAGTGCAGGCAAGCCTCCACAAACCATCCTTGTTACATCGTCGCAGCCGTCTGAAGGTAAGACCACTACCGCGGTAAATACCGCTATCACTCTCGCGCAGGCGGATGCGGACGTCGTTATAGTTGACTGCGACCTTCGTCGCCCGCGCCTGCATTCACATTTTGGGCTCGAGAATACGCAGGGCCTCACAAACTACCTTTCGGGTGATAAGAATACGGAGAATCTGATTCGTCCGTACGCTGAGCTGCCAAGGCTGAAGATAATCACCAGCGGCCCGATCCCGCCAAATCCGGCTGAGCTTCTTTCTTCCAACGAGATGAGGAATTTGCTGACTTTCCTGTCGGGCAAGTTCAAGCACGTGATCATCGACTCGCCACCCGCGATCTCTTTCGCTGACGCGTCGATCCTCGCAACGCTCGTAGATGGGGTCGTTCTGGTCGCAATGGCGAATAAGAGCTCGATCCATCTGATGCGTCAATTCAAGACAAGGATCCATAACATCGGCGCGCGTATCTATGGCGTCGTATTGAACGGAATCAAGTCCGGTTCTGTCGAATATGATTATTACGGCTCGGGGTACTACAAATACTACGCGGAGGCCGATGACGACACATCCACACCCCGTATGGAAAAGAACCGTGACGTTTTGGACGAAGAGTAGTCCTACCAAAACTAGACGAATGAAAGAGCGGAAACATCCGCTCTTTTCTTTGAGACTAATCTCGCTGTTCGCGCATTTGCCGAAGAAGTTTGTCGGCGTATTCGCGCGGAGAGTTGATATTCTTCAATACTGCCTTGCCTGCTTCGTCATTAGCGTTGTCGACCACGACGTCGCCGAAGCCCAGCAGCCTTTGCAGGATATTCGTCGAGACGGTCACATCCTGTATTCGGCCGATCGGAAGGTTTCGCGTAGTTCTGGCTATTAGACCGCGATCGATCTCCAGCTTGGATTCGGTCAGGGTGTACCGGACAAGGCGCTGCTTTATGTGGTAGTAGAGCGGGATCAGGAATAAGAGCAGGCCTACTCCGACTGCCAGCCATATCGGGACATATGCAGCAACAAACGCACTCGTGATCGCGACAAGGAATAAGGCTGCTACAGCAGCGAGAACGTAGCCGATCTTTACAAAAAGGAGAGTCGGGCTGATCGAAAAGATCTCCCGCTCGTTATCGTCCAAAGGCCGCGAATCCGCCTGGTTGCCGGTCGGCCGCTCAAAACGATCGGGAGGCCCTCCGCGTGCAGCAACCCGGGTTTCCTGTTCCTCAATTGAGGTTCCGCAATTCCGGCAGAAGCCAGCGGTGTCCTTATTCTCAACTCCGCACTTTGTACAAAACATAGCCCGGATTATACAT
This sequence comes from Acidobacteriota bacterium, assembly GCA_019247455.1. GTDB lineage: Bacteria > Acidobacteriota > Blastocatellia > Pyrinomonadales > Pyrinomonadaceae > OLB17. The sequence continues at coordinate 31,145 of JAFAOW010000227.1, forward strand.
ACTTTCGGGCCCTGTGGGGGTTCTTCCCAGCGTCACATAAATCCGCTGGAATGCGCAAGACTTGCGTCTAAGGCTATTCATCGAACCGGTTGAATTCGATCCCGTTGATACCTGAGGTAACGGCCTAGCGGGTGTCAGAGACGGCGATAATATTTTCAGCAATGTCATCTGTGACGGAGTGAATGTGAAGTCATAACCGCCCAGCTTGAATTTCACGGGCGCGGAGCTTGCCGCGATCCTGGCCAGATCGTCGCGTTTTAGCCTGAAGTTAAGGTACTCCATATTTTCGCTTGGTTTTGCGACGTATCGGCTGTCACCGAGATCGATCGATTGCGAACCAACAGTCGCGGTCCAATGGCTGCCGCCGGCGAACCGCGGCTTTTTTGCCATAGCCCAGAATGTGAAATTTATATACTCGGGTGACGCTGAGAGTGAGTTGCCGCTGTAGAAATAAGCCAAGCCAAAATTCATCGCCTGCAGACCTGCCGCCTTGGCGTCTGAATCTGAAAAATTTTCCGCCCGACCCATCACCTTCGATGATTGCGAGCCTGCGTCGTAGGTCAGATCAAGCTGTTTTTCGGCATGGAGTGCGCGGATCTGGCTCTTGATCGATTCGTTACTTTTCTGGGCAAAAGCAACGGTTACCAAGAGAAGGATGACGCCGAGCGCGAGAGGAAACTTCATCTCTCGAATATAGCACAGGGCGCGCCGCCTATTTCGAAGAGTTCCGCTGCTGCTGTATCAGCTGAGCCGCCGACTTCTCATCAGCCGCGGCCTGAGTCAGCTTGCCGAGTTTTCGATATGCTTTCGAACGGTTGAGGTAATAGTTTGCGCGATTCGGGGCGAGCTCGATAGCCTTGTCGTAGTCCGGGATCGCACCAGCGTAGTTCTTTTTGTTAAAGTTTGCGTTTCCTCGATTGTTCAGAGCATCCGTCCTCTTCGGATCGATCGCGAGCAAAGCGGTGTAATCCGCGATAGCCTCATCGTACTTTCCTAACGAGGCGCGGAGCTGTCCGCGGAAAAACAACGCATTCGCATCTCGTGGATCTATCTCGATCGCCTTTGTCAGGTCAGCGGTCGCACCATTGGCGTCCTTGTTTTCCATTCTCAAAAGGGCGCGCTGGTAGTACGGATCAAAACGGTCCGGCGCAAGCTGGATCGCACGCGAAAAGTCTGCGGCGGCCTTATCGGCATCGTGCAGATCACGATAAACGAGTCCCCTGTTCAGGTACACGTCGGGGTCCGTGGGCGTCATTTCCGCAGCGATGTCGTAATCATCAAGCGCTCCGGCAAGGTCGCGCTTATACCATTTCGCAAGGCCTCTATTTACCACCGCCGATTCAGCGGTTGGCATCATGTCGATCACCGTCGAGAGGTCTTTGATCGCCCCGTCATAATCCTTTTGCTCGATCCGGACGAGTGCCCGGTTAAAGATCTGCTCAGCCGTGGCCTGCGCAGATACGGACGCTGGCGCTGCAACCGCAAGGGCGAGAAATAGTAGCTTTTTGAACGACATGGACACCTCCGGTATTTGCGGAGAATAAAGGCCGATTTCGGGTGGAATTCCTCTATTCTTCGTCCTCGCGGAGCTTTTCAAGAACGGAGAGGTCCTCGAGGGTGGTCACATCGCCGGCAACGGTACCACTTGATGCGAGCTCCCGCAGCAGACGCCGCATTATCTTGCCAGAGCGCGTCTTTGGCAGCGCGTCGGTAAAACGAATGTCGTCAGGCCTGGCCAAGGCCCCGATCTCCTTGGCGACATGATCGCGAAGCTCGGCTTTCAGATCCTCGCCGCCTTTCCGACCACCTTCAAGGGTGACAAAGGCCGCGATCGCTTGACCTTTGAGATCATCGGGGCGTCCTACGACCGCCGCCTCAGCCACCGCTTCGTGAGAGACAAGGGCAGATTCTACCTCGGCTGTTCCAAGTCGATGGCCGCTGACGTTGATGACGTCATCAACCCGTCCCATTATCCAGAAGTAGCCGCGGTCGTCACGCCTAGCTCCGTCTCCGGCGAAGTACATCCCAGGGATCTCGGACCAATAAGCTTTTTTGTATCTCTCGTCATCGC
>JAFAOW010000228.1 GCA_019247455.1 Acidobacteriota bacterium
ATTCCGATAATGGAAAAGGTATCGATCACAAAAGCGGGCTCCGTGGTATCGAAACTCGGTTTGGGCCGAATAGTAAATGTCTGCTCCGCAGAGATGCCGGCGGCGGTTGGGGATGTGGTTGTAGTGAGTGCTCTAACAGAGAGTGCAACCTATGGGAACCTCGAGCTTGGTTCGGGACGGCTGGCAAAAATAGTCGCCGGTGACATCCTGATGGGTGCGTTGGGAAAACGGCGAGCTCTGAAAGGATTCGTCGGCGAGGTCCCTGAAACGATAGCCGCCGGGGACCGCCTTCATCTGCTTAACATGGGCGGAGTCATCGGAGTTTGCAAGGGCCATCATTCGTCGTTCTCGGACGCTATTGAGGTCGAGGTCCTTGGTGCGGTTTGCGGCGCTGATGGAGGCATCATCAATATCTCTGACATCTCGCTTCCTTCGGTCCAGACGATCGGAACGCTGGCCCCTGTGATCTGTGTCGCGGGAAGTTGTATGAATTCGGGCAAGACGGTGGCTGCCACAGAGATCATAAAGCAAGCAGCCAGTAGCGGTCTCAAGGTCGCAGCCGCGAAGATCTCGGGCATCGCCTGCCTGCGGGATACTCTGCACATGCAGGACAATGGGGCCTATGCTACGGCGAGTTTTCTTGATTGCGGACTTCCCTCGACCGTTGACTGCGCGGACCTTGCCGTGACCGCTAAATCCATACTCAGCCATTTGAATTCTCTCGGTCCCGATCTGATCGTTGTTGAACTCGGTGATGGGATCATCGGCGGGTATTCAGTAGACGCTGTTCTTCGAGACCCTGAGATCAAGGCGGTCATTTCGTCACTAGTCTTTTGCGCGTCAGATTATGTGGGCGTGATCGGCGGCGAGAGTGTTCTTAAGGACATGGGGATCGTCATAGACGTCGTTGCGGGTTCCGTCACGGACTCGCAAATGGGCGAGGATTACATTCAGAACATTCTTGGCTTAAACGCCGGCAATGCCCGGCGGGACGGCGAACGGCTTTTCGACTTGGCATATGCGCCTGTGTCTGAGGTCGTCTCATGACGAGTAAGATCAAGATCGCCATATTCGGCGGCTCCGGATACGGGGGCAGCGAGCTACTGCGGATCCTACTCTTTCACCCCAACGCGGAGATCAGTCTGGTCACTGCAAGCGAACAGGCAGGCAAAGCGGTAGGTGACGTCCATAGAAATCTCAACGGCTTGACCGATCTGCATTTTGCTAAGGCTCCGGCCTCGATGGAAGAGCTTCCCGATGTCGACGTCGCGTTCTTCGCCTTACCTCACGGACAAGCACTGTCGCTGGTGCCCGATCTCCCGAGCGGGGTAAAGGTCATTGACCTCTCCGGCGACTTTCGGATCAACGATCCTCAAGTGTTCAAAAAGTTCTATAAGCTTGAACACACGGCTACCCGGATGCAGGAAAGGTTTGTTTACGGGCTGACCGAGACCAATCGAGAGGCGATCTCGAAGGCTCAGTACGTTGCAAATCCGGGATGTTTTGCGACCGCCACACTGTTGGCGCTTGGCCCAATGGTCAAGAGCGGCCTTCTCAACGGCAAGATCGTGGTTGATGCAAAAACGGGATCTTCGGGTTCAGGAGCAAAGGCAGCGGCTAACACGCATCATCCTCAGCGATCGAATTCGTTCTACGCCTATAAGCCCTTTACCCATCAGCACGTACCTGAGATCGAGCAGCATCTGAGAGAGATGGGTGCCTTCGATAATGAATTCATTTTTATGACGCACAGTTTGCCCGTATCACGAGGCATATTTGCGTCCTGTTATCTTGAGACAAGTCTCAATATGACGAATGAAGACCTCGCACACCTTTACAATGATCTTTACGAGGACTCGTTTTTTATTCGGATGGTCGAGGGGTCGCCCGACATCAACTGGGTAAAGAATACGAATTTCTGTGATATCGCATTTCATTCCAACGGAAAACAGATCGTAGTTTTCTCGGCTATCGATAATCTTGTCAAAGGTGCGGCTGGTCAGGCCGTACAAAACATGAACCTGATGTTCGGCTTGGAGGAGAAAACCGGCCTGGTCTTCCCCGGCGGAAACCCCTAGATGAATTTTCAAGAGATCAAGAACGTAGAGAACGAGTTCCAGCTCGCCACTTATAAGAAGATGCCGATCGCCGTGGAGCGCGGTCAGGGCTCATGGGTTTGGACGAGCGAAGGCGACAAATATCTCGACCTTTACGGGGGCCACGCTGTGTGTGCCACCGGCCATGCGCATCCTCATGTCGTCGAAGCGCTACAGGAGCAGGCTGAGAAGGTCCTATTCTATTCCAACCTGGTCTATTCAGAACTGAGGGCCAAGGCGGCTGAAAAGCTCGTTTCGGTCGGACCGTCAGAACTGACCAAGGCATTCTTTTGCAATTCCGGCACAGAGGCTAACGAGAACGCAATGCGGATCGCCCGCATGGCTACGGGTCGTGAGAAGATCGTAACGTTCACCGGGGGTTTTCATGGCAGAACCGCGGATTCGATCTCGGCAACCTTTCTCGGAAAATACCGGGACATCGGCAAACCGAATGTCCCGGGCCACGTGCCCGCCGTGTTCGGCAGCATTGAAAGTGTCAGAGCTGCAGCCGATCTGGAAACCGCCGCTGTTATGCTCGAGCCCATTCAATCGATGGCAGGCGTCAGCGAAGCTGATCCGAAATTTTTCGTTGAATTACGACAGTTATGCGACGATCTTGGCTGCATGCTCATCTTCGATGAAGTCCAGACCGGTGTCGGCAGAACCGGAGCTTGGTTTTTTGCCGGGAGCAAGCCGTCAGACGGAGTCGTGCCGGACATTATCACGCTCGCGAAATCTCTCGGCAGTGGCGTACCCGTTGGAGCATGCCTCGTTAACCGCGAAGCGGCAGGCAAGATCAAAGAGAATGATCTAGGCACAACTTTCGGGGGTGGGATGCTCGCGATGGCCGCAGTCGCTGCGACGCTCGAGGCGATCGAGAAGGACGGTATGATCGAAAATGCTCGCCGCGTCGAGCAGCATTTGCGTGATTCGATTGGCGGGACGACGGGAATTAGATCCGTCAAGGGTAAGGGGTGTCTGCTGGGGATCGAGTTCGATGAGGCATGCGGGCCGGTGCACCAGAAGCTGTTGGAGAAAAAGATCATTACAGGCACGTCCAGCGACCCGAAGGTCTTGCGCTTACTTCCCCCTCTATGCGTCAGGCTCGAAGAGATAGATCTATTGGTCGAGGCCTTAGCGTCATGACGAATTTCTTGTCGACCGGCGATTTTGAGCGATCCACTCTTGAGGGCCTGATCGAGGCGGCGATCAGGGGCAAGTCCGCCCCCAACAGTGACCGACCGCTTGCGGGCAAGTCGGTCGCCCTCGTCTTTTTCGATCCAAGCCTGCGCACGCGGGCGTCAATGCAGATAGGTGTCTACGAGCTGGGCGGGAATGCCGTACTACTTGAGCCCGGCAGCAGTTCGTGGACGCTTGAACACCGTGAAGGCATCGTGATGGACGGCGACAAGACAGAGCACCTAAAAGAATTCGTCCGAGTACTTGAGCGTTATGTCTCAGCGATCGGTGTTAGGACATTTGCCCAGCTGAAGGACTGGAACCTCGAGCGCGAAGACCCGATCCTGAATGCTTTTGCGAGGTATTCAGCGGTTCCCGTCATCAATCTCGAATCTGCGATGCAGCACCCCTGCCAGGCGATGGCGGATATGATGACGATCCGCGAGAAGTTTGGCTGCGAGAAGAAAAAAGTACTGCTCACATGGGCGTGGCACCCAAAACCCCTGCCTATGGCCGTTCCCAATAGCTTTGCGCTAGCGGCCGCTCAGTTCGGTCATGACCTGCGTATTGCGCACCCAAAGGATTACGAGCTCGACGATGAATTGGTTAACGAGATATGCGGCCATGCAGCCGCCAACGGCGGTTCCGTCGAATTCACTCACAATGTAGACCAGGCGTTTGACGAGATCGACGTCGTATATGCGAAAAGCTGGGGCAGCAAACAGTTTTATGGCGATCCCGACGGGGACCTGGCGGAGCGGGCGCAATATAGGGGCAAGTGGATCGTGGACGACAAAAGAATGTCTCAAACAGCCGACGGCATCTTCATGCACTGTCTGCCAGTGCGCCGAAATGTGATCGTAACCGACAGTGTTATCGATTCACAGAGATCCGTTGTAATTGACGAAGCTGAAAATCGACTTCACATTCAGAAAGCAATTATGACAGAATTACTCAGTTCTAAATAAAGCAACTTTTTAGAAGGTACGGGCACATGAATAACTGTCCCTCTTGTGGTCACCAACTGAATGCGGGTGCCCGCTTCTGCGGAAACTGCGGTCATGTCATTGAGCATACCGCCGCAGCTGCACCGCCCCCGGCCGAATGGCCAAGCGCTTCTCCGGCACAGCCAGCTCAACCGCCTCAGGCGCCTTCGCCTCCATCCCCACAAAGCAGACGACCGGCGCCGGCAGACATGCCGATCGAACGTGTCGTTTGTCAGTGGTGTCAGGCGATGAACGAAAAATCAGCCGTCTCGTGCCGGGCTTGTGGAGCTCCCCTTGATATTAAGAATCTGGTCAGTGAGTCCGGCTGGCGAGAAGCCCCTCGGATCAAGGATATGACCGAGATCCACTTTGGCCAGAGCACATGCCAGGTCGAGGGCGAGATCGTTCCGGTCGCGGAGATCAATCTTGGGCCCGGCGACTCGATCTTCTTCGAGCATCACGTACTCCTGTGGAAGGACGATGCAACGCAGATGAGCGTGATGACCCTGCAGGGCGGCGTCAGCCGCGTTTTGGCGGGCATGCCGTTTGTGATTAGCGTAGCGACTGGCCCAGGACGGGTCGCGTTCTCCCGCGATGCTACCGGCGAGCTTGTCGTGCTGCCGCTGCATCCCGGAATGGAGCTTGATGTACGCGAACATGCGTTCCTGCTGTCTTCTCACCACATCAGCTATTCCTTCGTACGGATCAAGGGCCTGCGAAACATACTGTTCGGCGGCCAAGGGATGTTTATGGACAGATTTGTGACCAGCAATGAACCTGGACTATTGATCCTTCATGGCTACGGCAACGTGTTTGAGCGTGTGCTAAAGCCGGGCGAGAGCATCCTGGTCGAACCGGGAGCATTTCTGTATAAGGACGCGACGGTTACGATGAACGTTGAGTTCCAGCAGCTCAAATCCGGTTTTTTCGGCGGCTCCGGCATGAGCCTCGCTCGTATGACCGGCCCTGGCCGGATCGGCATTCAGTCAATGTACATCCATCACAACACTGAGTAAGCGAGGTAATAGTGACAGAGATCGAACGAACTTATACCTGCGCCTGGTGCAACACCGTGAGTGATGGCACGGCGCTAAGCTGCGCCGGCTGCGGAGTGTCGATAGACGTACGCCAGACTGTCACAAAATCGGGTTGGATTGAAATGCCGGGCCGCCATGATATGGCTAAGATCCAGATCGGCAACTCCCACTTACAGATCGAAGGTGAGTATGTGCCCGTAGCGGACTTTTCGCTCGCCGAAGGTGATGGTGTTTATTTCACTCATCACGTCCTTCTCTGGATGGAGCCGCAGATAAAGGTCACGTCGATGGGCCTGAAAGGCGCATGGAAACGCCTTTTCGCAGGAATGCCTCTCATAATGACCCAGGCTGCCGGTCCGGGCCATATCGCATTTTCCCAGGACCATTCTGGTGAACTGATCGCTTTACCAATACAGCCCGGGGCCGCGATCGACGTTCGCGAGCATATCTTCCTCGCGGCGACCAGCAATACGACCTATGACTGGTTCTCTACAAACGTCTGGTACACCACTCGAAACGGGAACGAGCGCGAAACGCACTACCCGCTCGGAATGTTCATGGACCGGTTTTTCGCACCCACGACTCCCGGTCTTTTATTGATCCATGCGGCTGGAAATGCTTTCATTCGGCATTTGGCGCCCAACGAAACGATCCTTGTGAAACCAACTGCCTTGCTTTTTAAGGATCCTTCTGTCCAGATGCATCTTCATCTCGAGTATCCGCGCGGCGGCAGGTTTAGCTGGGGCCTGTTCTCGACCTGGTATTATCGTCACATCTGGCTGCGGCTGCACGGGCCCGGCCGTGTCGCGATCCAATCCGCCTATAAGCACATGGAAGAAAACGGCCGCAACATCGTCAGCTATTCACCCGCCACCCAGGCCCAGTGGTAAACCAGTAAAGTGGAAATCGAGACTTTAGACCTTCTCCGCGAGGCCCTGCCGTATATCCAGCGTTTTGCGGGAAAGACGTTTGTCGTCAAATTCTCGGGCAAAGTGACTGAAGATAAAGAGAATCTGGCGTCGCTTGCCGAGGAACTCGCACTACTGCATGAGGTCGGGATCAGGGTTTGTGTGATCCATGGGGGCGGCAAACAGCTCACGGAACTCGCCGATAAGCTCGGCGTCGTTCAGACCGTTATCGGGGGCCGGCGTGTCACGGATGACGAGACCCTGGACCTGGCGAAGATGGTTTTTCGGGGGAAAATCAATACCGAGATCCTTGCTCAGTTCAGGCGGCGTGGGATCAAAGCTGTTGGGCTTTCAGGCGTTGACGGCGGTGTCGTTCAGGCTATCAAGCGTCCGCCGAGAGAGGTCATCGACAAGAAGACCGGCGAATCCGAAACGGTCGATTTCGGCCATGTTGGCGACGTGGTCGAGATCGACGGATCGCTGATAAACACGCTCCTCGATAAGGGCTATCTGCCCGTGATCTCATCCCTTGGAGCAGACGATAAAGGCCGCATATTCAATATTAACGCTGATACGATAGCGGCCGAGATCGCAGCGAATCTTCAGGCTGAAAAGCTGATAATGCTTTCGGACGTCAATGGAATCTATATGACCGAGGGCGACGAATCGACGAAGCTCTCGCAGCTCACGTCAACTGACGCGCGTCACCTGATCGAGTCAGGCAGAGCTACGGGCGGTATGATCCCGAAGCTTGAAAACCTCATCCGCCTTCTTGAACGCGGTGTACGGTCCGCTCATATTCTGAGCGGCACCACGCGAAACGCGATCCTTGCCGAGGTCTTTACTGACGAGGGCACGGGAACAATGCTCGTGCAGTAAAAAAAGGCAGGGCGAACGACCTGCCTTCTACTAATGGTGCTCAGGGCGAGACTCGAACTCGCACGGATTACTCCACACGCCCCTCAAACGTGCGCGGCTACCAATTACGCCACCTGAGCTGAAATGAAAAGAACAAATTCCTGGCCGGTATAGCCCGGGTCTTAGCCGTTATTTCTTGACCGGAGACTTCACAGTTTTCGCGTTAGCATTGGCTGACGCTTTATTTGCATTGCCTACCGGAGCGACGGCAGTGTTTACGGGTTGGGTTGACACGTTAGCGCTGGCCTTGTTTGCTAATTGGTCCGTCGCCGGGGTTTCGACCAGAGCTCCGTTGCTGTTAGTGTCTGTCGCCGTACTCGGGGTCGTGCCCGACGTATTTGAATTTGTATTCGCTGACGATTCCGAATTTGCGTCGGGAGCGGTCCCGACCACCGAGACGTTTCCGTTGAGCGCGGGCATCGCGAGGAGAAGCGCCGACAGCATAAAGACAGCCGCCGCGGTGATCGTCACCTTCGAAAGGACGGTCGCAGTCCCACGCGGTGCGAAAGCCGAGCTTGAAACATTACTCGTAAACAACGCTCCCGCGTCCGTCTTACCGGGCTGCAGCAATACCGCAGCCACGAGAACGAGGCACGAAAGGAAAAATAAGCCGTACAAAAAATAAACCATCACTATTTCTCAAAATTCACGATCTTCGCGAAGCTGTCCGCTTCAAGGCTCGCCCCGCCGACCAATGCCCCGTCAACATCTTCCTGCGACATTAACTCCGCGATGTTATCGGGCTTAACCGAGCCGCCGTAGAGGATCCTTACGTCCTTCGCGACTGCATCGCCATGCGTCTTAGCAACGGTTTGGCGAATGTGACCGTGCATTTCTTGAGCCTGTTCAGGCGTCGCGGTTTTACCCGTTCCGATCGCCCAGACAGGCTCGTAAGCGATAATTATACGTTCCATGTCATCGACCGTCAAACCTTCGAGGCCTTTGTTCAACTGGGTTTCAACCACGGAATTGGCGCTGCCGGCCTCCCTTTCGCTGAGGTGCTCGCCGACGCAAACGATGGCTTTCAGGTCGGCTGATAGGGCCGCCTTTGTCTTGGCGTTAACGGAAGCATCGGTCTCTCCATAGATTTGCCGCCTTTCCGAATGCCCAATGATCGCGTACGAACATCCAACGTCTTTTAGCATCACGGGCGCTACCTCGCCCGTATGAGCCCCGAATTCATTCTGGGCAGCGCAATCCTGCGAAGCGACCTTGATATTCGATCCTTCAAGCCTGTCGGCAACTGTTTTCAATGCAGTAAAGACCGGCGCGATAACGATCTCGCAATGGTTAGCGTTTGCCACAAGCGGTTTGAGCCGGAGCGCTGTGTCAACGGCCTCGCTGAGCAATTTGTACATTTTCCAGTTCCCGGCAATAACGGGTTTTCTCATAAAGGTAAAGTACCAAATCGCCGACCCAATCACGAAAGTGTCGTCGATTGAACTTACAACGTCTAAGGCGTTCGCTATACTCAAATAACAAATGGCGAACAACCAAGGCGGGCGACAGAGAGTGGTCATCACGGGTTTTGGGTGCGCTACGCCGATCGGACTAGGGCGAGAAGCGTTCTGGGAAGGTCTTCGTGCGGCAACGAGCGGGGTTCGACAGATACGATCTTTCGATGCGAAGGATGCGACGGTCAGGATCGCCTCAGAGGTTGTCGATCTCGATTGGCAGGGCGAACTTAGTGCTAAGGATCGGAAGCACGTCCCCAGGACGGTCCCTTTGGTTTTGTTCGCAGTCCGAGACGCTCTCTCGGACGCGGGCATATCCCCGGACGAACTGGACCTTGAAGGTCAGCGATCGATCGGCGTCGAGATCGGGACGGGCGGCGGCGGCCTCGCATTCACCGAACAGCACTACGAATATTGGTTCCTCGGCGGACGCAGCAAGGCAAGCGTTTATATCATTCCGGCCTCGACGCATGGCGGACTTTCTTCGGAGATCTCCATGGCGTTTGGACTGAAAGGCCTTTCGCACGTGGTCTCCACGGGGTGTACTAGTTCAACCGACGCGATCTTCTATGCGGCAGAGCATATCGCGAGCGGTCGTCAGGAAGTGATGATTACCGGCGGCGTCGACGCTCCCATCGCCCCC
>JAFAOW010000259.1 GCA_019247455.1 Acidobacteriota bacterium
AGGTCACGGACGAGGGAAGCCACCCGATCCCATTTGATAGAAACGGTGATGCAGGCTGGAAGCTTGCCTCTCCGCACAAAGGCTCGATACACCTTCGGTATCGCGTCGACCTATCCGCCCTTGCCGCGGCGAATTGGCCCGCCCCGCGCGAGGCGGCCTTTGGCGATAGTTCGCATTTCATTTTTGTCGGCCGCTCGACATTCATCACGTCGGCTGCGATTAGGAAAACGAGAGTCGCATTTTCGCTGCCTTCCGGTTGGCACGCCGAGGCTCCATGGCAACGAAGCGGACAAGCCTTCGAAACTGGATCCGCGCCCGATCTGGTAGAAAACTTGATCGTACTAACCAGCGAGAAAACGGAGTCACTAAAAGCCGGTTTCTTTTCGGTTGCGGTCACGCCGCTTGGGCGCTGGCGGGACGCTCGCGCGGACGTCTTCGCGATCTTAAAAGGAGTCATCCCAAAATATGTCGCACTGTTTGGAGCAAGATCGCCTGAAGAGTATTCCATAGTCCTCCTGCCTCAGCTCGACCACGGCGGCGAAGCGTACCGCGCGAGTTTTGCATATAACTATGAGAACGTTCCGACTTCCGCCAACCGCCTTGAATGGGGTCACACGATAGCTCATGAGATCTTTCATTACTGGAACGGCTATCGGCTCGCCGGAGCGGATTATCCGAGTTCGCAATGGTTTCAAGAGGGCTTTACAGACTACATGGCAGATGTCGCGATGGCATCGGCGGGATTGGAGAATGAGCGGCAATTCCTCGAGCGCATTGACTATCAAATGGATCGCTATTCACGTCTAACAACCCCTCTCGCACAGCCCGGCACTCACAAAGGGCCTCCCCTCTACGGCGGCGGCTCGCTAGTAGCCCTCTGTTGGGACATTCAGATCCGTCACACCACCGGCGGGAAAAGGAGCATTCGCGATCTTTGGCCTTTACTTTGGCGTAGGACGAATTCAGGCACGAAACCATACACGTGGGATGACATTCGAGCCGCCCTCACCGAATTGGCACCTCTAGATTGGAACGCATTCTATCTGCGTTACGTTGATGGAAGCGAAAAGCTGCCGTTGGATGACACTTTACGCCTCGCCGGGCTGACTATCGTTACGGCTCCGAATGGAATCCGCCATGTCGCGATCGATCCGGAGGCGAATGAACCCCGGGTGAGGCTTAGAAAACAGCTCGTATCCGGCAAGTAGATCTACCGTTTCCAGTAATTCTTTATCTTTAGATCGAGCATCGGGAATGCGCAGTATTCAACATTGCGTCCCGTTTCGCGGAGCTTCTGAACCATCGGGATCGCGGCGTCTGCGTTTCGTGTGTGCACGATAATGGTCGCCGCTCGCTGAAGCTCTTTTTTCTCCGTCAGCCATTCGGCGATCGCGTAACCCGTATTGGCTTTGTCGCCGTGGTCGTTCGACTCGTAATGATGAGGCAGGAGGTCATGGTCAAGAAAGATGGCATCATAATTCGCGCTTTCTAAAAGCCGCTTTGCGTCGTCAACCGTCTCGGCAATATCGATCTCGTCACCCGCAAATCTTTTGCGAAACCAGCGGTGCCTTCTCTCGTCGTCGTCGAGCAGCATGACAGCGATCGCATGGCGTTCGGCGCCGAGATCAGCGAGCCCTAATCTGATCATTAAACTACGGAAAATACTCATACTTACGCCGTTTCAATTACTATATCACAGCATAATTTCTTCCATTTTATGCGAACTTGAATTACATTTTCCGGGTGTTATAATCCTCATACGCATACTCCTTTCGGACACAAATGTCGACAGAAAAAGCAAATATTCACGGGCTGAAGGCGGTGCCTCCGGCTGGCTCCAATGCTGTTCAGGAGTCACTCGACAACGTTTGTCCAAAGTGCTTCGGCACCGGGATGGAGGTCGTTGAGGGCAAAGGCGCGCGCATCTGCGCCTGCCGCAAGTTGAAATCCCAAAGCGGACAATTCGGCCGAGTAAGATTGCCGAAACGCTACGACGGATTTCATTTCGGTAATTTCAAAACTCCGCAGGGTTTCCAGTCTGAAGCGCTGATGGCGGCGATGGAATGGCAGCATGCGTATCCGAAAGTCGACCGCGGGCTCCTTTTTATGGGCAGCGTCGGCGTTGGAAAAACGCACCTGGCGGTTTCGATCTTGAAGGGATTGACAGAACGCGGCTTCGACTGCCTTTTCTACGATTTTGCGACGCTTCTGAAGGAGATCCAAGACTCGTACAACGCGAGCACGCAGACTTCTGAATTAGGAGTTCTATCGCCTGTTCTGAACGCTCCCGTTCTTGTCCTGGATGAACTTGGAGCGTCGAAGCCCACTGACTGGGTACGCGATACGATGGCCCATGTCATAAATACCCGCTATAACGACAAGAAGCTCACGATATTTACGACGAACTATCTCGATCAGAGGCGGACCGACCGTGACGAAGTGTTGGAAGACCGAATAGGGACCCGACTGCGCTCGAGGCTGTACGAAATGTGCGATACGGTCGTAATGATCGGAAATGATTATCGGCGAACATTCGATAAGGGCTTGCCGCGCCGGGCCTGAGATCAATAATTCCCCGCGACGATGGTCGACTTTTGACCGCTCGCTTCCTGGGCGATCTTGACGCCAACCGATGCGCCGATCCTGGTCGCACCTGCCTCGAACATCGCACGGGCATCATCGATCCCCTTCACACCACCCGACGCTTTCACGCCCAACGCTTTCCCGACCGTGTGACGCATCAGCGCAACATCGTTAGCAGTAGCACCGCCTTTTGCAAACCCGGTCGAGGTCTTTACGAAATCCGCGCCGGCATTTTTTGCAGCCAGGCACGCACGGACCTTTTCTTCATCTGTTAGGAGCGCGGTCTCTATGATGACTTTGCACAGGATGTGGTTCTCGTGGGCGGCCTCGACGACGGCTTTGATATCGTCCTCGACCGCGCAATCGTCGCCGGATTTTAGCTGGCCGATATTGATCACCATATCGACCTCCTGGGCGCCGTTAAAGATCGCCCGGCGTGCCTCGTAAGCCTTTACATCGGGCAGCGTCGCACCCAGCGGAAACCCGATAACGGTGCAAACCGGTACGCCGCTTCCTTTCAGGAATTCGGCAGCTCGTTTTACCCATCCCGGATTTACGCAGACGGACGCGAATCCATATTGCGCAGCCTCGTCGCACAATTTCTTTATGTCTGCCTCTGAAGCCTCGGGCTTGAGCAGCGTGTGATCGATCAAACTCGCCCAGTCGTGCGCCGTCGCCGTCTCGCCGAGCACGATGCCGATCCGTTCTGCCCCTGCGTCGACGATCCTCTCGACATCCGCCCGGCAGAAAGTCGGACAATAGTCGTCCCCGCCGAGTTTGGCGAGCACCATGTCCGTGATCTGGTCAACAAGCCTGTCGTAATTGCCGTTCGCCTGCATAAAGATTGGCTAGTTTATCATCTCCGGTACTGACGGTCGATATTGTCGATCTTGCCGACGCGCTTCTTGTGCCGCTCCTCAGAGATGTCGGTCGAGATGAATGCATCGACGATCGCTTTCATCTCATCCAGGGAGGTTTGGCCCGATCCGAGCGTTAGCACATTCGCTCCGTTGTGCTCGCGCGAGTTCCTTGCAAGTGCGACCGAATAGCACGCGGCCGCTCTCACGCCGGGGACCTTATTGGCGGTCATCGCACTTCCGATCCCTGCGCCGTCTATGATGATCCCAACATCGACCTGCTTTCCCGCGACCGACTGAGCCACCGAGTGCGCGAAATCCGGGTAATCAACTGCGTCCTCGCTATTTGTCCCAAAATCGCGAATGTTCAAACCTAGATCGCCAATGTAGTTTTTTAGCTGCTCTTTCGTCTTGAAACCGCCATGATCGCAGCCGATGGCAACCGACCTGACCTTGGTGGTGCTTTGTCGCGGCACCTTTCGGATCAGCTGCAATCCCAGACCATTGACGATGTCCTCCGCAAGGGCCGTGAACTTCACATTTTGCGCGACTCTCAGTCGCGAGCCTGGTTCCAAGCCTCGCAGGTCATCCTCGGTCAGCAGAGATTTCGACGACTCGTCGCGGTCCCATTCGCGGCCCATCTTTTCCTGCAGCGAATTTACGACCACGTGTTCGACGCCGCTTTCAGGTGCCGGTGGAACAACCGCCGGCTCGTTCGGAACGGTCGCAAGCACCTGCCTGACAAGCTCTCTGACACGGTCACGCGTCTCTGTTTTTTGGTCGGCCATGCGGAATTTTGCGGTTAACTTGAAAGTTGTCCTGTGAATGAATAGTATTCTCTAAACGCTGTCCCAATCAACTTTAGCGAGGACTATATGGCCGCGGAATCAACCCAATTCGCATCAACGGAGTTCACCAACCCGAATCTCGAGGTCCTCTTTTCCGAGAAGGAGATACAGGACCGTATCAAGGAACTCGGCGCCCACATAACCAGCGATTACCAGGGGAAAGATCTTGTGCTGGTGAGCGTTCTGAAAGGGTCCTGCGTGTTTCTCGCAGACCTGATGCGCGCGATCGATCTGAAGCTAACGATCGATTTTATGTCCGTCTCGAGTTATAAGAATGAGCTAAAGTCGACAGGCGACGTCGAGATCCTTAAAGATCTCTCCAACTCCATTCGCGGTAAAGATGTACTTGTCGTAGAGGACATTATAGATACCGGGCTGACGTTGTCTCGCCTGCTCGATATCCTCGGCTCGCGTGGGGCAAACTCCATAAAGCTCGCAAGCTTTCTGGATAAACCCGAGCCCCGCATAAAAACGGAGCTCTCAATAGACTACACAGGTTTTGTCGTGCCGAATAAGTTCGTCGTCGGCTACGGGCTCGACGCCGCCGGCAGATATCGCAACCTGCCCTTCATTGCAGTCGTGAAAGACCCGTCCGCAGCCTAGGGTTTTGGCG
Source organism: Acidobacteriota bacterium (assembly GCA_019247455.1). Classification (GTDB taxonomy): domain Bacteria; phylum Acidobacteriota; class Blastocatellia; order Pyrinomonadales; family Pyrinomonadaceae; genus OLB17. The sequence goes on from JAFAOW010000259.1 coordinate 4,902, forward strand.
GCGTTACGACAAGCTTTTTATCGAGAAGGCTGCAGGTGTCGAGCGCCCCGCCGGTCTCGATCGAGCCCAGGATTATGTTTGCGATCTTGCCGTCCTTGTCGACGACAAATGTCGCGCGTCGCCCATAATTGCTCGTCTCGTTATATAGACCGTAATCTTTAGTGACCGTTCGTTTCCAATCCGACAGCTGCGGAACCGAAGTCACGTTTATGGATGCAGCAAACGCCTTTTGCGAGGGGCTCGCGTCCATACTGATCCCGAAAACCTTAGTGTTTACTGCTTCGAATTTGGCGATATCAGCCTGATACGCCTGCATTTCGCGCGTTCAGCCGCCGGTGAAGGCGAGAACGTAAAATGCCAAAACCACGTTGCTCTTGCCGCGAAAGTCGCTCAGCTTCACTTTATTCCCTGCCGTATCCGGCAGAGTGAAGTCCGGTGCCATATCGCCTACCTTGAGCTTGTCGTAAGGAACGGGCGTCGGGGCTGGTTTCGCCGGCGTCGGTGTCGGCGTCTGGGCCGCTATACCGATCGCGGACAAGCACATCACCCCCGCTGCGATAAGTAGTCTTCTCATAGATGTCTCCAAAATTATCGCCGGGAACCGACGAATATCCTCAGTATCCACCAAAACAGCAGCGCGACGCTAGCAAATAGCGTCAAGGCCGCGGCGACGTGCTGTCTGGTATTGAACCGGAGCATCACCTGCGACGTCTGATACAGGATAGAAGACCCGGCGAGTGCGACCATAAAGAACGCAAAGATGTTGCCGAGCGAGAACCCTAAAAGTAAGCTCGTCACGATCAAGCCCACCGCCGCGAAAAACCCGATCCCCAATATCGGCGCAAGCCACGAGAAATCAGAGCGTGTCACGAACACCGTCAGCGTAAGGCCCGCAAACAGGCCAAGCGATACGATACCGGCCTTCAGAATGACCGCGGGATCTCCTGACGCGTATGCGGCAAGGTATAAAAGCGGGACGAAAATCACCGCCTCGCCGATGATGAAAACGCTGAGCCCGAAATACTGGGTAGCGACGGATGCGTCCGATGCCGCCCACTTATTAGACAGCCACGAGATCACCATGAAACCAACAATGATCGCCAACCACCCCAGGCGTCCGCCTAACACGACCACCGAGAAGATCGCTTCAGCTATCGGCGTAGCGAAGAAAAATACCTCGACGCCGATGAAAGCTAAGATCGCGACGGCAAGCAGCGTGTAGGTCCGTCGTATGAACGCGGCCCGGTCCGCTGGTGCGGCTTCGGCAGCGGGTGTTCCGAATGTAGTCGTGAAATCGTCCATTTTTACCTCAAGCGGTATCGGCCGTCCGGCTTCCCTTCATCAGTGAATCAACACTCCACAGGCCGGATCCTTTCGATGCGATATACAAGAACGCAAAGCAGAATAGCACCGCGGCCTGTCCGTTATTCCCAGGCGGCAGTATTCCCATCGCCTGGTGGACCATAAAGTACGCGACCGCCATCTCACCGCTCGCGATGAAGGCGGCGATGCTGCCAAAGAATCCAATTATGATGAGGAAACCGCATACCAATTCGATGATAGCGGCGACGAGCATGATTCCCGCAAGCGGAGCTCCGGGCTGTTGGGAGGGAGGCCAGCCAAAGAACTTCTGTGTTCCATACATCATGAACACAAAACCGAACACGATCCGAAAGATCGCGTAAATATATGACGAGTAACGACCGAGAAATCCCTCCATTCCGTTTCCCTCCTAACTGTACAAATTCTTGAACAGTATAGCAGAGGCCGTAAAAAAGAGGGCCTGAACATCGTCCGTGCCTTTTTGCGCCTATTCTCGAAGGATCAGGCCGCCGCCGCGGCCTCTGTTACTGGGAAGCCAAGTTTCACCTTGACGTCGTTCTCGATACGTCCCATCAGATCCGCGTCGCCGTTGAGCAGGCTTTTAACGTTCTCGCGGCCCTGGCCCAGCCGCTCACCAGAGTATGAGAACCACGCTCCGCTCTTCTCGACTACATTGTGATTCACCGCCAGATCGATCAGGTCTCCGGCACGCGAAATACCTTCGCCGTACATAATGTCGAATTCAGCCTCGCGGAATGGCGGTGCACACTTGTTCTTCACGACCTTCACGCGGGTCCGGTTGCCGACGTTCCTGTCGCCATCCTTGATCGCACCGATTCGGCGAATATCAAGCCGCACGCTCGAATAGAATTTCAGCGCCTTCCCGCCTGTCGTCGTTTCTGGAGAGCCAAAAAAGACACCGATCTTCTCACGAAGCTGGTTAATGAAGATAAAGCATGTTCGCGAATTCGCGACGATGGCCGTGATCTTTCTCAAAGCCTGCGACATCAATCTAGCCTGCAGGCCAGGCAGCGAGTCGCCCATTTCGCCGTCGAGTTCCGCCCGCGGGACCAGCGCCGCTACAGAATCCACAACGATCACATCCACGCTGTTTGAGCGAACGAGAGTCTCCGCGATCTCAAGCGCCTGTTCACCCGAATCCGGCTGCGAGATCAGCATGTCGTCAATGTTCACGCCAAGTTTGCCTGCGTATTCAGGGTCCATCGCATGCTCGGCATCGATATAAGCACAAACGCCTCCACCACGTTGGGCCGAGGCAACCACCTGTAACGCGAGTGTCGTTTTGCCCGAGCTTTCCGGGCCATAGACCTCGACGATCCTGCCTCGCGGGAAGCCGCCGACGCCTATCGCGGCATCCAGGCTCAGGCAGTTTGTTGAAATGGCTCCGGCCTCCTCATGCGGTTTCTCGCCAAGACGCATGATCGCGCCCTTGCCGAATTTCTTCTCGATCTGCAGCAATGCCGACTCGATCGCTTTACCCTTGTCCATGCTCATAGAGTCTCCGTGCATACGTGTTGCCTCCTGTCAGCTAGACCAGGCTACCATGAAATGCAATAGCGTTTCAAGCGTGCAACAACAAATTTTTCTTCCTTTTTTTGGGAGTTCGAGCGTCAGCCTCTCGGAACCAGCAGAAGTGTAGAACAAGGTATTTTGAAAAGCAACCGGTCTGGCTTCCTCCTCCCACTTTACAAATCCTTACATCAATAAAACAACTTTATAGCGTACCTCTCGTAATTATTTGCAAATAGCTCTGGAAAGCGGTTAGATTTCAGACGAGCGCGTTCCATGCCCGAACAAAACTTTAAAGGTGAGATCCTGGACGGCAAGTACAAGGTCGAGCGTGAGCTGGGCCATGGCGGCATGGGCACGGTCTATCTTGCTACGCACCTTGGCACCGAGCGTCCCGTGGCAGTCAAGATCATCTCGCCGCAATTCATGAGGCGGGCCGAGTTCGTCGAGCGCTTTCGCCGCGAAGCCCGGGCTGCCGGCCGCCTGCGTCACCCGAATGTGGTCGACGTAACGGACTTTGGCTTCGCGGATTCAAAGGCCGGCCAGGTGGCGTATCTCGTCATGGAATACCTCGATGGCTGCACTCTCGGCGAGATCCTTGACGAAGAGCAGAATCTGCCGGTTGCCTGGACTCTCGATATTCTGGAACAGGTTTGTTCGGCGGTGCACGAAGCGCATAAGGAAGGGATCATCCATCGCGACCTAAAGCCCGATAACATCTGGTTAGAGCCCAATCAGCGCGGCGGCTACACAGTAAAG
>JAFAOW010000310.1 GCA_019247455.1 Acidobacteriota bacterium
AACGGCGAGATCGATGCTGCCGTCAAGCAACTCGCCCTCTATCTGCCGCGTGAACAAACCCTTATCACCGATCTTCGACAAGGCGACATCAAGGACGTCATCCCCAGTTGTTCTAATGATCTTTATCTCGGGATCGATCGGCGAGAAAGCTTGGTTAAGAGAACGCCTTACAAATTCAGCCTGCCACATGGCCAACTCGCTGCCGCGAGTGCCTATTACAACGCGCTCTGTCATCATGCGGCGGCCGCAGCAAATTTGTGGGCTTTCAATTCCTGCAGCTTTTCGATGAGCTGAAAATGCCCTTCGATCTCGATATTGAAATCGCCGTCAGCTCGAGCCGCCAGCTTATGTATGAAGGCGAGGTTGTCATTCAGGAAGCTCTTCACTCGAACGATCTCACGGGCTTCCTCCCCGGAAGGCTTTTGTCCCTTCTTGAGTATGGACGGGAGCAGCGGCTGGGCGTAGTACCACGTCAGGAAATCGACCATCTCGTTCACGATCATCTTTTTGACTCGCGGGAGGTCTTTTGATCGCCGCTCATGATGATGATCGATGATCGTGCGGAGCTCATCAATGTTGCACAGTGTTATGTTCTCCAGCTCAGCCGCTGAAGGATCGATGTCACGCGGGACAGCGATATCAACGATCATTTGTTCACTTTTTGTGCCTGCAAGGTCGCCCTTCGTCAAGATAACACCATCCGCCGCTGTCGCACTCACGATCAGGTCAGCTTCCGGAAGCACATCGGTCAGATCTTCCAAGCCAAGGATCTCGCATGTAACCCCTGATTCATCTACAAGCTGTCGCCGAAGCGACTCAGCTCGCTCGGGCGTCCGGTTGACCACCACCAGTCGTGAGACCCGTCGTCTGGCGATCGCAGCGGCTGTGGTACACGCCATCTCTCCCGCTCCGATAACAATGACGGTTCGATCTCGGAGCGAACCCAGCTTTTGCAAGGCAAGTTCCACTGCCGCAACGCTGATCGAAACCGCTCCAAAATGCAGCGACGTGTCACGATAAATAGCTTTGCCCAATTTGCACGCTCGTTGGAGAACTTGATGAAGGATCTTTCCTGTCGCCCCATTTTCTTGGGCCACGCAATAGGCATGTCGGAGCTGTTTCAGTATTTGTGAGTCTCCCAAAACCTGGCTATCGATACTTGCTGCAATGTTAAAGATCTGCTGCGTCGAGCCGCATGACGTAAGTGAGAAGAAATCATTTGCGGAGACCACGTCCCCGGCTCGCTTGAAATCGATGAGGATCTGCTTGAAGTGATCTATGTCTACGATACGCTCCGAGGTAACGCAATATACCTCCGTTCGGTTGCACGTCGACAGTACTACACATTCATCCAACTCCTTTCTCAAAAGGGCAAGCAGCTGTGGTAGTTCGTCATCGCTTACATAGAGCCGTTCTCGAACTTCAACAGAAGCCTGCTTGTGGTTGAGTCCAAATGCAAATAGGGTATCTGGAGTCGAAAGACGGCCGGGCACTTCGGTGGAAAAAGCCATGGATAAAACTTCGTTTTCGTTCATATTATAGCGTATTGGCCGCTCCGGCCGGGTTCGTAGAGCCTGGGATCGAGCAAAAAGATCCGTTCATCACCCGGTTAGCGTGCAACGGCCGTGCCATCTGTTAGGCGTAAAAACGCCAACGCTTTGCTCAAGAAAAAGCCTTGGTCCTCATTTTTGTGTGAGCGTCGTCACACGAACTGCGGACTTTTCCGCGCTCAGGATCGAATGGTATACTTCCGTTCCTGACCGACCCCAAAATGAGCGAATCGCAATCAAAGGTCTTGATCGTCGACGACGATCGTTTTGTACGCATGGCACTGCGGGAGGCGCTACTTTCGTGGGAATACTCGGTCGTTGAAGCAGCGGATCTTAAAACGGGACGGAAGGTCTTTGCAGACGAGGAACCGACTATTGTGCTGCTCGATATTGATCTTCCTGACGGGTCGGGTCTCGACATTCTGCCTGAATTCAAGGCAGCTCGGCCGGAAACCGTTGTCGTGATGATCACCGGCAGCGTCGACGTACCGAATACGATCGCGGCACTCCGCGGGGGAGCCCATGACTTTATCGGGAAGCCTGTCCGTCCTGAGGAACTCCGCGTAACGCTCCGCAACGCCGGTGAGGTACAAACACTTCGCAGAGAACTTGAGCAAGCCCGCAAGGAACTCTCGTCAGGTTTCCGCTTCGAGGAAATAATTGGTGAATCCGAAGCGATGCAGAAGGCGATCGACATCGCCCGACGCGTCGCGGCCTCGGATGTCGGCTCCGTGCTTTTGCATGGTGAAACCGGGACAGGTAAGGATCTATTCGCTCGGGCGATACATTTCGCCTCGGAACGCGCCAACGCTCCTTACCTGGCGATCAACTGCGCCGCCCTGCCGGGCACGCTTATAGAGTCAGAGCTTTTTGGTTATGAGAAGGGCGCCTTCACGGACGCCAAAGCTCGGAAGGAGGGCCTTTTTGAACAGGCCCACGGGGGAACGATCTTCCTCGACGAGATCGGGGAACTTGAGCTGGGCCTGCAGGCGAAGCTTCTGCGAGTTCTTGAAGAAAACACGTTTCGACGCGTGGGCGGGTTAAAGGATATTCCTCTGAATGCTCGCATCGTGGCGGCGTCCAATCGTGACCTAAAGCGCGAGAGCGAGGCAGGCAATTTCCGTTTAGACCTTTTTTTTCGATTGTCGATAATTCAACTTGACATTCCGCCGCTCCGGGCCCGAGCCGATGACGTTCTTTTGCTGACCCAGCACTATATCGAAAAGGCGAACCAGAAGAGGCGGGGAACAAAACTAAGGGGACTATCGCCCGCGGTCCAGAAGATATTCAGGAACTACGAATGGACCGGCAACGTTAGGGAGTTGCGGAATGTTATTGAGCGCGCCTCTATTCTCGAGGATGGGGATGTTGTGACGACGACCCACCTCCCAGTCGACCTATTAAAGGCGGATAATAGTTCATCTGCCAGCTCCGGCATCGTAAGCCTGCCATCGGGCGGCGTGTCGCTTGAGGCGGTCGAGCTCGATCTTGCACGACAGGCCGTCGAGCGAACGGGTGGGAATCTTACGCAGGCGGCCAAGCTGTTGAACATCACGCGCGACCAGCTGCGATACAAACTAAAGAAATCAGGTGACTATGATGCCGGCCAGGAATGAGACATCACAGGGTCGCGACCTTCTCAAAGAACTCACGGATCTCAAGTTCGCCCTGGATGAGGCCGCGATTGTGGCTACGACCGACCAGACCGGACGTATAGCATATGTCAACGACAAATTCTGCCAGATCTCCAAGTACAGCCGCGACGAGTTGATCGGTCAAGACCATCGCATCATCAACTCGAGCTACCACTCGAAGGAATTCATTCGAGAGCTTTGGAAAACCATCGCTAACGGTAAGGTCTGGCGAGGAGAACTTCGCAATCGCGCAAAGGATGGGTCCTATTATTGGGTGGACACGACCATTGTCCCCTTCGTCGGGGCCGACGGAAAGCCATTTCAATATACGGCGATCCGTTATGAAATAACCGAGCGTAAAGAGGGCGAGGAGCGCATACGGCAGCAGGCGGCCCTTATCGATACTGCTAGTGACGCCATATTCGTTTGTGACCTAAAGCAGAACATTCTCTCTTGGAATAAAGGCGCGGAGCGCATATATGGCTGGTCGTCCGACGAGGTTGTGGGAAGGGATCTTCGCGACGTGCTCTATCACGGAAAGACTGAAGAGGTTGACGTCGGGGCGAATATCGTTCTTGAAAAAGGCGAGTGGAACAGCGAGACGACGCATAGGACGCGCGCTGGACTCCCGGTCGTTATCGAGCGGCGATGGACCCTTGTCAAAAATGAAGAGGGCGAGCCCGATCACATCCTAATAATCAATACGGATATCACTGAGCGAAAGTCCGCGGAGGAACAGCTTCTGCGTGCCCAGCGAATGGAGTCGATAGGTACGCTAGCCGGGGGCATAGCGCACGATATGAACAATATCCTGTCGCCGATCCTTATGGCGGTTGATATGTTTGAGTCTGAGAGTGCAGACGAAAGATCGCTACGTTGGCTCTCGATGATCCGTGAAAATGCAGCGCGCGGTGCCGAGCTGATCAAGCAGGTTCTGACCTTCGCCCGAGGAATGGCGGGCGAGCGTATTACCGTACAGATAAAGCACATAATCAAAGACCTGGTCGCGGTCCTGAAAGAAACGTTCCCGAAATCTATCTCTATGAAGTTTGATGTAGAGCCAGATCTCTGGACCATTTCAGCCGATCCTACACAGATCCATCAGATCTTGATGAACCTTTGCATCAACGCACGCGATGCGATGTCGCAGGGTGGCACTTTGAGTTTGAGTGCGCGAAACATTCATCTTGATGAGAATTACGCCCGCATGCACATCGACGCCGACCCAGGGCCGTATGTGCTTATTACTGTGATCGACACTGGAACGGGAATGAGCAAAGATGTCCGGCAGCGTATATTCGATCCATTCTTCACCACCAAGAGCGTCGGCGAGGGAACCGGGCTGGGACTCTCGACCGCGTTGACACTGGTCAAAAGCCATGGCGGCTTCATTAATGTTTACAGTGAAGAGAACAAAGGCACGCAGTTCTCGATCTACTTCCCTTCGGCCGAGGCAGTAGAAGGCACCACTGCCGGGCGGCCGGAGGATGCGCCGCCAACCGGCGGAGGTGAAACGGTCCTGGTCGTCGATGACGAGGAGAATATCCAGCTAATAGTCCAGGCTACGCTTGAGAAGCATGGCTACGAGGTACTCACGGCCTCCGATGGAACGGACGCGCTCGCTGTTTATGCACAGAACGGCGGCGGCATTTCCCTGGTGTTGACGGACATGGCAATGCCTTATATGGACGGCATCGCTATGGCGCGGGCGCTCAGGAAGATCGACCCGGATGTTCAGATCATAGCTATGAGCGGTTTGATGAGCCCTGAGCAGATCGCCGAACTCACGTCACTCGGCATTGAGACCTACTTATCCAAACCTTTTACTGCGGACCAGCTGCTTACAGCTGTCGCCGACACATTAAGTGAGTAGCGAGATCCGTAGGTCTTTAGCGGACGATCTCGACGGTACAGTTGGCATGCGCGGCAACCGAGGCCGAGACGCTTCCCAGCAAAAATCTTTCATAAGAATTTCCGGCACAATGCGGCGCGACGATGATGCAGTCAGCGTCCCATTCGTCCGCAGCCTCAATAAGTGCCGTGCGCGGATGCCCGGTCCGAACCTCAAGATCAGTATCAAGACCGGCCTTTTTCAGTTCGTCGATAGCGTGCTCTGCTATCGTCTCAGCCCACTGAGAAGCAAATCCTGCGCCGACGGCGGCGGCTCGAACCTGCGGTGAGAGCTCCGTCATCGATCCCAATACACCCGGGTTCTCAACTGAAACAACACGAGCAGCTGTACCTTTGGGCCAGACGCGGCGGGTGACGGCCTGGACAGCCATTTCGGATCCGGGCGATCCATCAAAACCGATCAGCAGCTTCGCGAAAGGATGCGGTTCTGTGGCCTTATGCCGAGAAATTCTTAACGGTATGTTCGAATCCGTCAAAAGCCCCTGCGAGACGGGTCCCAGAAAGACGTTTTCGGCCCCTTCTTCTTTTCGATTCGGTTCGCCCAGCACAATTAGATCCGGTTTGAACAATTCCGAAGCCGCGATGAGTTCTCTCGCCGGCGCACCTTTCGAGACGACGCTGGCCAGCTTCCAATCCGGAAAGATCGCCTGCGCGAGAGCCATGCCCTCGGCCGCCAGATCCTCCGCGTCACTTGGTTTTACGGTGGGAAAGCATGTTTCGGCAACGGTTATGACAAGAGCGACAGCGTCTGAAGGAAAACCCGCGCGCTCCATGTCAGCGATCGCTGCCTTCGCAAACTCTGTCCCGTTATATCCGATCAAGATCCTCATATTACTGCGTCCGTCGGCTATGAAGCCTGATCTGAGAACGGCAAGACCCGTGCCAATAAAAGTCAGGTTGTTTTGGGCGTAGCAAGGTATAAGCGTGGATTTTTTCACAAAGAAGCGTGAATTATCTCCAACCTCCCGTTCGCCGATCTAAAAAGAATCGGGCATTACTGGCACTCGCGATGGAATAACTCTTGCTCCTAGAGTCCATCATGAGTGCAGCAGCCATATGCCCGATAACGGCGGGAGAAACCCGCTCGGCAACCGCCCTTCATATTGAAGCGGGCGAACATCTGATCGCAGCCTATGCAGCGAGATCGTCCGGACCCACGCTGATAGTCATCGCCGGCATGCATGGAAACGAGGGCGCAGGAGTCAGGGCGCTTCAGCAGCTTGCGTTTCTGCTTCAGCCGCTACAAGACCAACTCCTCGGCCGTGTCTACCTGATCGCAGGGAACACACGCGCCCTTCGTAAAGGCGTGCGATTTATTGATCACGATCTGAACCGGGCATGGACTTCGGCGAATCTTGACTCTTCAGGGAGATCTTTTCGAGAGCGGTCCGTAGAAGGTCACGAACTTACCGAGATCGACCAGCTAATAGACCAGATATTGGTAACCGCGCAAGATGAGGTTTACATACTTGATCTTCACTCGACTTCAGCGGGTGGCCGTCCGTTTGCGACCGTCGGTGACACCATTCGCAATCGTCGCTTCGCCCAGAAGTTTCCGGTTCGACTGCTTCTCGGAATAGAAGAGCAGCTCGATGGAACCATGCTCGAGTACCTGAACAACGCCGGCGCGGTAACACTCGGATTCGAAGGCGGGCGCCACGGCTCCCCTTCGACGATCGACAACCATGTCGCCATGACTTGGTTGGCTCTTGTGCACGCCGATGTTCTGAGTGCCGACCTGGTGCCTGACTATGATCATCAAAAACGGCGTCTTGAGGCATGGTCAACCGCCGGCCGCATCCTTGAAGTACGATACCGGGAGCCAGTAATGCCGGGTGATGGATTTGTAATGGACCAGGGATTCACAAACTTCGATCCGGTCGACTCAGGACAGATAGTCGCTCGAAACAACCGGGGCCCCATTAGCGCTCCGGAGTCAGGCATGATCCTTATGCCCCTGTATCAGAAGCTCGGCGAGGATGGTTTCTTTATCATTAGGACCGTAGCTCCGTTTTGGTTATGGCTGTCAGGGGTGGTACGCAACCTGCGGCTCCCCGCGGTCGTGCATATGCTGCCGGGTGTGAGCCGCTGCCCGGACCACCCCGAGACCCTGTTGGTCAATACGCATATCGCCAGATTCCTGCCGCTGCAGGTCTTTCACCTGCTAGGGTTCCGTAAGCGGCGGTGGTCAGGAAACAGATTGGTGGTAAGCCGTCGGCGACACGATACCGATAGCCCCTTCAAAAGAACGGATGGGAGATAAGCGCGTCACCTCAGACTACGACGAAAATGAAATGCGCCGCTTTACCGCGGGCGTTCTGGCCGATCTGCAGGCGCTTGAGAAGATGCTTGAGGGGGGATTGTTTGAAAACGACGTTCGGCGGATCGGAGCCGAACAGGAATTGTTCCTCGTCGATGCCGCCATGCGGCCTGCGCCTCTTGCCATAGAGGTGATCGAGGAAGCCGAAGACCCTCGCCTTACTACCGAGATCGGACGGTTCAATCTCGAAGCGAATCTCACACCGCGCCTGTTCGCCGCCAATGCGCTGGGCGCGATGGAAAATGAGCTGAACGAAGTCTTGGGCATTGTTCGCTGCGCCGCACAGAAATTCGACGCCGGCGTTGTGATGGCCGGCATTCTGCCGACCATCCAGCTATCCGATCTCAAGGCTGCGAACCTCACTCCACACCCGCGTTACCACGAGATCGATCGGGTCGTTACGATGCTTCACGGCAAGAATCGCGTCATTCAGATCAAGGGTCTGGATGAATTGCACTTGACTTTGCAGGATACTTTCATCGAATTCTGCAACACCAGCTTTCAGATCCATCTGCAGGTTCCTGCCAAGGACTTCGTACGTTATTACAATTGGTCTCAAGCTATTGCTGCTCCAGTGCTGGCGTCAGCGGTAAATTCCCCATTCTTATTGAATCATCGCCTGTGGCATGAGACGCGCCTCGCGCTATTCCAGCACGCGATCGACACCAGATCCCTCGTTCACAGAGAGCGCAACCAGCCGCCCCGCGTTTGTTTTGGAGATCGTTGGGTCGATTCGTCGATCATCGAAGTCCTACGCGAAGATGCGGTCCGTTTCCGCATACTCCTTACGCAAACGGTCGAGGAAAACTCGCTAGACGTACTCGCAAACGGGGGAATTCCCAAGCTCGAGTCGTGGCGCCTGCATAACGGGACGATATGGCGTTGGAACCGCCCGTGTTATGGGATCACAGACGGCAAAGCGGGGCTTAGGATCGAGGCAAGATACCTCCCGGCGGGCCCATCTGTACCCGATCAAATGGCGAACGCCGCGTTCTTCCTCGGTTTGATGACTGAGCTGCCGGAGGAATTCGGAGACATTCGCGAATTCATGACATTCGACGAGGCGAAAGCCAACTTTTTCAATGCGGCACGATATGGGCTCAGCGGGCAAATACGCGGGTTGGACGGTCAAAGCCGGCGCGTTGGACGGATCATTCTCGAAGAGCTGCTTCCGCGGGCGGCGGACGGTCTTACCCTTGCAGGGATCGACGAGGCGGACGGTAAACGCCTGCTCGGGATCATAGAAGCACGGGTATCTAAAGAAATGTCAGGTGCCCGGTGGATGCTCGACTCCTACTCAGGGATGGACCCCCGCGCCAAGTCCAACGTTCGGGTTCGGACCTTGACCGCTGCCATGAAAAAGAACCAGGAGGCAGGGCTCCCGGTTCACGACTGGGACCTCGCCGAGATTCCGCGCCGCTCGGAGTGGATCGACAACTACAAGACGGTCGAGCAATTCATGGCCGTCGATCTTTTTACCGTCCGGCCCGGCGACATAGTCGATCTTGCCGCCAGCCTTATGCATTGGAGGCATGTCCGCCATGTGCCTGTCGAGGACGACTCCGGCCGGCTGATCGGCATCGTGTCACACCGGGATATTATCGAGCTCTTCGCCATGGGCAAGATCACCGGCCCTGCCCAGTGGGTCGTGCGCGACATCATGCGCACAGATCTGGTGACAATTTCCCCCGAAACCGGCGCTCTCGACGCGTTGGAATTGATGCGTGAGAAAAATATTGGGTGCTTGCCCGTCATCAAGGATCAAAAGCTCGTTGGCCTTGTGACCGCATATGACTTCCTCACCGTCTCTACAAAGATATTTGAAGAAAGAATGGCGGAGTTGGCGTCGCGAGAGTCGGCCTTCTGCGTTCAAGACTCTACGACCTGATGGGCAAAGGCCCCTCGCGTCTCCCACACCACGAAGGGCCTCGGCCAAGTGTCCCAGGCGCGGCCGGGCGGCCGCACTCAAGAACGCCTTATCGAATGCAAAGCATATGCCATGACATGGCAGCTATCGCGCATGCTCCGCAGTGAATGCCGTTAGGTTTTCCCGCGAGGTAATTCGCGGGAAATGCGCGAATTTCTTCACGATAACAACATAACGACGCCCCTGTATGTTATTGACGTTAAAGCCTTTGACGTGGTCCGTGCAACGATCCTAGGCGGGTACAGAGTTTGCGTTCCCGAGGGTGTATGGGAACCGATCTCCGAACAAGTTTGCGAAAGGCACCGGCCGGAGACATTACGCGAGCAGGGAGAAACGGGGGCTACTGCTCCGTCACTTCTGCTCCGTCCGGATCGCTTGGGGTTGCAAGGCGCTACGCCAAGGATTCGATCGTTTTTGTGGAGGGAGACTCGGCTTCTGCTGTCTACATCGTCCGCAGTGGAAGAGCAAAAATTTCGAACTGCAGCGCGGAGGGCCGGGTAACCGTTGTAGAGGTCGTTGCACCCGCTGGAATGATCGGCATTTGTGGAGTGATCGGGGGCGGAGAGTACGAGACCACCGCTGAGACGATCGAGGATTCCATTCTCGATGTCGTTCCAGCCGGCGTATTTATGACCGCTCTGAGTCAAGATCCGGAGTTGGGGCTTCGGGTTGCGCGCCAGATGGCCTCGGCATATCGGGACCTCCATCAAAGATTCTGTTCCGTTGAGGCATCGGACCATGTATTGGTAAAGCTCGCAAAACTCTTCCTCGGATGGAGTTACGCGAAAGTGCCAAATGCGGAATTCAATGGTCACCCGCTTTCTTTTGAATGCGAATTCACGCATCAGCAGATCGCCGAAATGATCGGCTCGGCACGCGAGACCGTAACGCGAACGCTTAGGACAATGCGAGAAAGCGGATTATTGACACTCAAGGACTCGTCCCTGACGATCCACAAGCCGGGACGGCTGAGGATCATCGCAGGACAAACACAAGGCTGTAGATAGCGGCAGATGAGGCTGTGATTGGCCTCACAGACCGCCTTATTCCCAGCCGATAAAATGGAATATGAGCGGCCCGTCCGCCACGTTCCAGGAGGCATCCTATGGCATCCATAACACTTATAAAAGCGGGCGTTGTGTCCGCATTTGCGATCTCTCTCATCGGACTCGGGGCCGCCGGCGCCTTTACCACCGTTCACGGTGACCGGGTCGATGAGGGCGTTAACGCAACCGCACCGCCGGCCGCAGCGCCGACGCCGGGCGGCGACTATGTCGGCAGCGAAGCATGTCAGGCCTGTCATGAGGACCAGTTCAAGAATTTCGCCTCGACAAAGCACGCTAAGCTCGCTGAGGTGCATAGCTGGAAGGACAAGGTAGTGGGCTGCGAACAGTGTCACGGTCCGGGCAAAGCTCACATGGAGGACGCTACCGATCCTACGAAGATAATTTCCTTCAAAGGAAAGAACTCGAAAGAGATCTCCGAAACTTGTCTTGCATGCCACGCGGGTAAAGAGAACCACAACAACTTCAGGCGTGGAGAGCATTGGCGCAATGACGTCGGTTGTACCGACTGTCACAGCCCGCACGGCGCCCCACTCGGCGATTCTAAGGCGGATTCTGTGAGCTTCATCGCCGAAACTACCCATCAGAACGCAGGAATGGCAAGCATCGCGATGCTGAAGCAGAGCGAGCCGCAGCTCTGTATTAGCTGCCACTCGGAAACGAAGTCGCAGTTCACGAAGCCGTTCCATCACAAAGTGCTGGAGGGCACGATGAAATGCAGCGACTGCCACAACCCGCACGGCGGCTTCGAGAATAAGCAGACCCGCCTTGGGTTTGGCGCCGACGTCGCTTGTATTAAGTGTCACGCCGATAAGCAAGGGCCCTTCGTCTTTGAGCACGCGCCGCTTAAGACCGAGGGTTGTTCGGCCTGTCATTCCCCGCACGGCTCGGCTAACCCGAAGATGCTTAATCGAAGCACTGTCCGTCAGCTATGTGTTGAATGTCATAGCGTGATCACCGAGCAGCTGGCTCCCGGAGTGCCTTCGTTCCATAACCAGGCGACGGTCAGATTCAAAGATTGCACGGTTTGTCACAGTGCGATCCACGGTTCTAATTCCAACAATAGGTTCTTTAGATAGACGAGGAGGCAAGAATGTTCGCACATACAGACAAAAACAAGAAATTCTGGCGTTCCTCGTTACTACTGTTGGCAGCCTTAGTGCTTGGACTAACGGGGACCGTATATTCACAAACTCCAACTCCGACGCCGGACCCGCACGACGGAATGGTCGGATCATATCGGGTTACCGCGACGACCGAGATCGGCTACAGGTGGCGTTCTCTTACGGGCAGTCTCGAGAAATATCGCAGTGACCTCAATTACAAAGCTGGTATCCGTTCATTCGACACGAACTTCCTCATGGAGACAGAGTCGGGAAAGGGAAAGCTTTTTGACACATTGCTCGTGAGCAACTCAGGCTGGGGATCCGATCCGAATGGGTTCGTTCGGGTGAACATGGAGAAGACGGGATATTACGATTTCACTTCGACCGTTCGTCAGATCACCTATTTCAATAACCTGATAAATCATGTTTTGAATGAGCACACGCAAGACACGAAAAATACTCTTGGCGATTTCGATCTAAAGATATTGCCGCAAAATGAGTTGATCAGGTTCAATCTGGGCGGCTCGTTCACGCACTACAAAGGAACAGGATTGTGGACGACCCGAGCTTACAGCGACGAGTTCCCGGTCAACGCTGACTTCAACAACCGGTCAAACGACATGCGTGTCGGCGCTGAGGGCACACTCTTTGGATTCGATTGGGGTGTGACCGGGGGCTTTCGCAATTTCAACGAGAGATCCCATTACTTCATTACGACCCTAAATCCCGGGAATAACCCAGCAAATTTTGCGGTGATAAACACACTGGACCGAACATTTCCCGTAAATGGACAGTCCGATTTTACGCAGGGAACGCTGCACAGGATGTTCGGTGACCGGTTCGATTTCACGGGGAAAATAATTTACGCCGTCACGAATACGACCTCGAACATGTTCGAGTTAATAACTGGGCGTGATAACTCGAATAACTTCGTTGACTCGGACACATTCACGATAAGCGGCCAGGCGAAGCGAATTCAGACGCGGGGTGATCTCGGTGCCACATGGAACGTCACTGACAACTTCCGCATCTCGAATACGTTCTCGTTCGATCAGTTCGCAATAAATGGTGCAGGTGCTTTTGACGAAGCTCTCTTCCGCCGCAATGCCATCGGTAATCCGCTAGCCAACAGCTTTACCCGCACGGCGGGGCTTCGCGTAGACAAATACCGCCGCATCACGAACACGATCGAGGCCGATGAGCAGATCAATAACAAGATCGGATTTCACATCGGTTACCGGTTCACGCATCGGAATTCAACGATCACGGGCTTTGACGCCCAGTCGCTGCCCACGGTGACGAATACCCCGATCAGCGAGAGCGAGGTAAACAGCACGCACTCGGTGCTGGCCGGTATGAAGATCAAACCAACGAAATTCTGGGCGATCTTTTGGGACATTGAGCATGGACAGGCTGACAACGTGTTCACCCGTAATGAGAATTACAAGTACACGAATTTCCGCGTTCGCAGCAACGTGAATGTCAAAGATCTTACGTTCAACGTGTCGGGTGCAATTCGAAACAACGAGAACCCTTCAAACGATTTCATCACCTCGCTCACTATCGACTATGTGACGAGCATTCGCAGCCGGTTCTTTTCCACGAGTGCAGAGTGGAACCCGAGGTCGCGCTTCAGCCTTGGCGGCGGGTACACCATGAGGTACATCACATCGCACACGCCGATCATTCTACCCGTCGGCAGTGTGCAGACACAGGGAACGAGCGATTACTTCGTTCGCGACCATTTCGTCTACATCGACGGATCGGTGAAGCCCTTCAGCCGGCTGTCCCTCTATGGCAGCTATCGGTTCGACAGGGATAAAGGTCAGGGCAGCCGCGTTTCGTCTGCCATTCAATTCCTCATCGGTTCATACCCGATGGATTTCACCACGCCGGAATTCCGCGCGGCATTCCGCATCAACCGCTATGTCGACTGGGACTTTGGATATCAATTCTACGATTATAAGGATATCCAAACCCCGACCCAAAACTATCGAGCCCACTTGCCGTACACCTCCATCAGGATCTACTTCGGCAAGGACGCCGGAGCTCGGTAGCCGAAAAGGGGGGCGCTCGGTCCCCCTTTTTCTTCTTGCTATAGGATCGCGAACCGGTTAAGGACATAGGAGGTATTATGAAGATCAAGTTTGGATCTAACTTCGCGGTCTTCCTGCTCTTTTTCGGCCTGGCCGCTCTCGACGCGGTCAAGTCGCAAGACTGGCTCCGATCCGCACTCTGGGTCGCCCTCGGCCTTGTATTCCTTTTTGCTGATTCCTTCCCTAGCCGACGTCAGGTCTAAATTGCACTCTCCTTTTGATCCTGACAAAAGGCGGCGAGCTTCCCCGGCTCGCCGCCTTTTTTGAAACAAACCACAATAGTCCGACCATTCAGAGTAAGTCGTCTTTCTGGGTGCGCCGTCGAAGGATGCCGTCGATATTTGACCACGGATGATCATGTTGACTTGGCCCAGATCGCCTGCAGGTTCCGCGAGATCGACATGTGATTATTTTCTTACCGTGCGGCCGGAGCATTGTTCCCATTAATACAACAACAAGTCAAGCGGTACATCATCCTTGGGTTAGATGATGGATGCACCACCCACAGTTTCGTTTGAAAATGATGACGTTGACTCCGTCGAGCGCATTCGAGAAAAACTGAGGCGCGAAGGTGCGGTCATTCTAAAAGGCTATGACATAGCGGACGTCGAAGACTTTTCAGCAATGACGGACCGGATCTTCGGCCGGAGACGGTTCAGTTATGCGGGCGGGGCTTCGCCCCGACGCTCGTTGCGCGCGGAGATATACAATTCGACCGAGTATCCTTCCGATTTGACCCTTATGCTGCACAACGAATTATCGTACTCTTCACGATACCCGTCGTACGTTTGCTTTGCGTGTTTTGAGACGGCCGGCGAGGGCGGAGAAACAACGCTTGGGAGCAGCCAGAACATTCTATCGCGAATAGACCCGGACGTTGCGGACGAATTCCGCCAAAAGAAGGTCTGTTATATACGAAGGCTGCCGGCGCAAGGCATGTATTCGTGGCGAGCAGCCTTTCAGACGTCAGAGCGTGAGGAGGTCGAAAAGATCTGTCGTACGGCGGGCGCGAATCTTTTGTGGGCGAACAACGACACGATAGAGATCCGTGAGGGCCGCGGAGCGACGACGGTCCATCCGGAAACGCGCCGGGAAGTGTGGTTTAACCAAGCTGCGCATTTTCATCCGCTAGGTATAAATGCTGATGCCGAAGCGACTCGGCTGAATTGCACGTTTGGCGACGGCGGCGCTATCCCCGACGACCATATCGCGCATATTCGCCGAGTGTTGATCGAGGAAGCATATCAGCACAAGTGGGAACGCGGAGAGATGATAATTCTCGATAATCGGCTCGTCGCGCACGGCAGGATGCCGTTCAAAGGCGGGCGTCGTATTACCGTTACGCTTATCTAGCCGAATTCAGAGATCTTGAATGGAGTGATACAAGCGGTGAGCCTTACGTCACCAGTACGAACGTCGTCGATCCGGCCTACGGGATCGAAGAGACTCAGGCCTATTCGCTGACAGTCGGGCCGGCACTTGGCTAAAAACCGATCGTAATATCCTTTGCCGTAACCGACGCGATGCCCTACGTGGTCGAAAGCCACAAGCGGCACCAAGACAATGTCAAATTCGTCGGGCCCAGCCGTCTGATCCCCATCGGGTTCTCGAATGCCCCACTTATTGTCGATGAGCTCTGAGGCTGCGTGAAAAAATATGCTTTCCATCCTAGTTCCACCGAGCTCGACCCGCGGGGCGTAGGTCTCAATATCCGCCCGGTCACGCCATAGCCGGAAATAGATCCGTGAGGTGTCCAACTCATGCGTCCGCGCGACACGAATGAAAATGTGCAGTTTTTTGACTCGCGTCAGATCCGTTGTCTTAAAGAATCTGTCAGCGATCGCGA
>JAFAOW010000100.1 GCA_019247455.1 Acidobacteriota bacterium
GCGAGGGAGCTCACTCTTGGGAACGTCAGCATAACGAGGATCGTTGCCGGGCCACCTCTCGTCGGATTCGTCCAGTTCGCCCGGGCGAATATCGAAACTGCGCCGCCAGATCAGCACCTGTTCATCGCCATATTTTGCGGCGGTCTCAGCCTTGTTGAGTCCTTGCAAGGCACCATAATGCCGCTCGTTGAGCTTCCAGGATTTGGTGACCGGGATCCAAAGCAGGTCCATCTCGCCGAGAATTATCTCGAGAGTGCGGATCGCTCTTTTTAGGACCGAGGTGTACCCCTCGTCAAAAACAAACCCTTGTTCTTTCAGCAGCTTACCCGCGGCGTGTGCCTCGGCGATTCCCCTTTCCGAAAGGTCGACGTCTTTCCAGCCGGTGAAACGGTTTTCCTTATTCCACTCGCTCTCGCCATGACGGATCAGTACCAGCTTGTGCATGTGTCAATTATTAAACAAACTCTTCACTTCCCCAATCAGATACAGGGAACCTGTAACAAGTACGATCTCTTCATCACTCGTGCTCACTTCCTCCAGCGCCGCAGAAACCGAGTCCGACAAAACCAGTTGCCCGTCAAACCCTTCGGGAACGAACGTCGCCAATTCATCCGCCGTGAGGGCCCGTGAATTCTCCGGCCGGGTCAAGATCAATTTCGAAGCCTTAGGCCATAGCAGCCGGGCGATGCGCTCGACGTCCTTTCCTTTCATCGCTCCGAATATCATAGTGATCGGCTTGTGGACATATTCATCGAGATATTCGCGCAGTGCCACCGAGCCGTTGATATTGTGCGCGCCGTCGAAAAGGAAGTTTCCCTCCCGCTCCAGGCGCCCGGGATGTTTTGCCTTCTCAAGGCCCGCCGTAATATCTCGTAGAACGAAGTTGAATCGCCGGGAGAGTTCCTCCGCGACAAGTAATGCAACTTTTGCGTTCTCTACCTGGTGCCTACCGAGGAGGCCAAGTCTTGAGATCTCGTATTCGTTTAAGCCGGTCTTGAACACCAGACCTTCGCCCTCACTTCGCACTGCGAGAAAATCGCCGAACATTGCCTCCTTTCCGGCGACCTTCAAACGATCCAGCAGCGCCTGAGTTACCGCGGACGTCTGTTCGGCTATGGCGACGAATTCGGTCTTTCCCGTAATGATCGCCGCCTTCTCCCCAGCGATCTCCTCGATCGTTTCGCCCAGATATTCCTGATGATCGATGTCTATCCGCGTGATCGCCGCAATCTCCGCACCTGCCGCGGTGGTCGCATCGAGGCGGCCGCCAAGGCCGGTTTCGAGTATAGCGATGTCAATTTTTTGCGTGGCAAACTGGACAAGGGCGATAGACGTGGTCTGCTCGAAAAAGGTTGGGGTGGACTCGAGTTCACCACTGTCGACAAGGCGCTCGACCGTTTGCCGAACCAGCGTCGCAACGCGAGCAAACTCACTTTCCGAGATGTTGCTTCCGTTGATTCGCACCCGCTCGGTGATCGACACAAGATGGGGCGATGTAAATACTCCAACCTTGAGGCCCGTTCGCACCGCTGCCTCACAGCAGATGGATTCGAGAAACGCACAGACCGACCCCTTGCCGTTAGTCCCGGCCACCTGGACTTTCAGGAAACTGTCCTGAGGATCGCCGAGTTCCCTGAGGAGCCGGCGAACACTTTCGAGCCCAAGCTTCATCGCCGACACTTCGTTGCCGAGCGAATAAAGATAAGCTTGTGCCTGGTCGAAGTTCATTATTGCGTGAGTAATCAATTCAATATATCGTCTCAGTTGACAACGCTAACCAACGAATGAAGAAACTGATAGTCATTATCGCGCTCCTGCTGTGCGCCGCATTGCCTTCTATTGCGCAAAAGAACAAGGGACTACTTTTCGAGATCAGCGGCAAGGGCCTAGCGAAGGCCTCATATATTTTTGGCACGTTTCACATCGTTTGCCGAGAAGATATGCTGCCGCTAGACAAGCTAACGGCGCTCGTGAACTCGTCCGAGCAGACGATCATGGAAATCGATATGGATGACCCGGCCGAACTGCAGGCGATGGTCGCAGGCTCGCGGTCATCGAACGGCAAGCCGCTCTCAGAACTGCTCAGCCCGGAAAAATACAAGAAAGTAGACGACACAGTTCGGGAATATCTCGGTGTCCCGGTCGACACCATGAAGACGATGAAGCCATCGCTCATCGGCATCCGCATATTGACGAGTCCAAAAGCCCTCGGCTGTGAAGATCCATCGGGATATGACCTCTCGATCCTCCGATCATCTATCATAGCCCGCAAACCTGTGATCGGACTTGAGACCGTAGCTTTCCAATCGAAGGTCCTTGAAGAAAAGCCTATCGACAAACAG
>JAFAOW010000057.1 GCA_019247455.1 Acidobacteriota bacterium
TCACCCAAAATCCCGCGGACATTCCTGATAAGGTGCTCGCGCAGCTTGGCAACCGGGTGCAGCACGCCTTGCGGGCATACACCCCGCAGGAGCAGAAGGGCGTGAAGGCGGCAGCAACATCATTCCGCGTAAACCCGAAGATCGATACCGAGACCGTTATTACCGAACTCGGCGTCGGTGAGGTCCTGATCTCGATGTTGGATGAGAAGGGTGTCCCGTCGGTCGTTGACCGCGCTTTTGTAGTGCCGCCTGTGGGGCACATTGGTCCGATCACGCCGGAGCAGCGGCAGCAGCTGATCGCAAGTTCGCTGGTTGCAGGTGTTTACGAAAAGGCCGTCGACCGCGAATCGGCATACGAAAAGCTGACGGCACTCGCTCAGCAAAAACAGGCGGAGAAAGCTGCTGCCGATCAAGCCGCCGCAGAAGCAAAACAAGCGGCCGCAGACGCAAAGGCGCAGCGCGCCGCCGGCCGCGCGCCGGATTCGATGTGGGAAACGATCGAAAAGAGCGCCGTGCGCTCCGCAACGAGCAGCATCGGGCGGCAGATCGGCAACAAGCTCGTTCGAGGGGTTCTTGGCGGGCTGCTCGGCGGCAAGAAGAGCTGGTTTTGATAACTTAAAACTAAAGACGGAAAACTAAAAGATGCCGCAGAAGGAAATATTGTTGTTGGCGGGTACTGCCAAAGGGCTCTTTATCCTGCGAGACGGCGGTGTGGGCAAGTGGTCCATCGACGGGCCGCACTTCGCCGGGCTTGCTGTGTACGCCGCGTTCTTTGACCAGCGAAAGGGGCGTAATGAGATGTGGGCAGCGCCTGCAAGCTGGCACTTTGGCGCGGAACTGCGAAAGAGCACGGACATGGGCGCGACATGGGACAACCCCGATAACCGCCGCATCAAAATGCCTGCCGCTACCAAGAAGTCGCTCGAGAACATCTGGCAGATCGCGCCCGGAGCTGACGCGGATTCGCTTTATGTCGGCGTCGCTCCCGCCGCTCTGTTTGAATCGCACGACCGAGGCGATACATGGAATCTCAATAAGGGCCTCTGGTCGCATCCCCACCGCAAGAAATGGAATCCCGGCTTTGGCGGCCTGTGCCTGCACACGATCGTCACCGATCCTAAAAATGCGAACGACATCAAGATCGCGATATCGACGGGCGGAGTTTATCAGACGGTCGACGGCGGGCAAAAATGGAATGTAACGAACACCGGCGTAAAGGCGTACTTCATGCCCAATCAGTATCCCGAATTCGGGCAATGCGTTCACAAGATCGCGCGGCATCCGCGGAAGAAGAAGACATTCTTCCTGCAGAATCATCATGGCGTTTACCGGAGCGACGACGGCGCGACGACCTGGAAGGAGATCGAGGACGGACTGCCGTCAAATTTCGGATTCGGATTGACTGTAAGCGATGCGGGATCCGTTTTCATTGTCCCGCTGCAGGCGGACGCCCAGAGGTTCACGTGCGAGGGCAAGCTCCGAGTTTATCGCAGCCGCGATGAGGGAAAGTCGTGGCAGCCGCTCACAAAGGGCCTGCCTCAGAAGAACGCGTACGAGGTCATTCTGCGGGACGCGGTCGCGTCGACAGGGAACAACATCTTCTTCGGGACCAAGAACGGCAAGCTGTTTGGCTCATCGAATGACGGCGACTCATGGAAGATGATCGAGGGGTCTCTGCCCGAGATCTGCTGCGTTAAGGCATACACGATCTAGGAACAGCCCACGAAAGGCACGAAAAGCACCAGAAAGATGTCGGTAACCGTCCACGTTTCGGGCCATCTCAAACCCTTTACAAAGGGTGAGGTTGAGATGGAGCTGCTCGGCGAATTCGAGACCGTCAAGGATGCGCTCGCATCATTATGGAAGTCCCACCCCGCGTTACGCGATCGCGTGCTTACCGAGACTGGTGAGATCCGTCAGCATGTGAACATCTTCGCCGGGAGTGACGATGTGAAGCGGTTGAAAGGGCTGGCAACGAAGCTAAACTCACACGAGCTTCACATTTTCAACGCGGTGAGCGGTGGGTAAACGATTCGTTTCACTCCACCACGCCGGAGCTGAGGATCGTCACCGTCGCACTGGCGGTGTCCATCTCCGCCTGAATGCCGAGCGGCAGGGTAAATTGGTCGCGGATGTGACCAAAGGACAAGCCGTAGATAACGGGAATTCCAAGGCTGCCAAATTGATCCTTTACGAGGTCGAGGACGGTTTGTGAGCCCTCGGGAGCCTCGCAATCGCTGAAAATGCCGAGCGCCAAACCGGCGAGCGATCTTAGATCCACGCTTTGTTTTAGCTGCACGAACATGCGGTCGATACGATAGGGTTTCTCACCCACGTCTTCAGTGAAGAGGATCTTGCCCTTGACGTTCTGCAGCGCATAAGGCGTCCCCGCCAGCGCGGTGATCAGGGACAGATTGCCTCCGATCAGAGCACCGCGCGCCTTCCCCGGCGTGATCACCTGAGTCTTATAAAGAAGCGACGCATTCGCCGCGTTGTCAGCGGATATCTCGATCTTGTCTGGTACGGCACCGTCAAAGAGAGTTTTTACCGCATGCGTTTTCGTATAATCCGAAAGGGTCGATGTCGCGACCGGGCCGTGAAATGTGACGAGCCCTGTTCTCTGGTGAACAGCGAGGTGCAAAGCGGTGATGTCTGAGTAGCCAATGAGCGCCTTTGGGTTCGCCTTGATCAACGAGTAATTGATCTGCGGCAATATACGCGACAGTCCGTAGCCGCCTCTCAGGCACCAAACTGCATCAATACTCTTATCTGAAAACGCCCAGTGAATATCTTCGACTCGCTGAGCATCGGTCCCGGCGAGAAAGCCGTTCGTCGCTGCAGCGTATTTGCCGATCTCAGACTTCAGGCCGAGCGAGGTCATATTGTCGACGGCCTTGTTGATCTGGTCCTGCGAAAGGCCGCTCGCGGGCGAGATCAGAGCAACCGTGTCGCCCGCCTTCAGCCGTCTTGGCTTGATCAGTTTTGCGAAGGGAGGGGCGGGGGTTCGAGCATTCGCAACGCCGGAGACAAAGGGAATCGCGGCCAGTCCTTTTAGCAGATCGCGTCTATTCATAACACTTCAGTAGATCAGATAAGGCTCACGAGCCTTTTTGAACTCGGCAATACCTTCAGTCCAGGAGGCTTCAATGTTTTCCAGTTTTTCACCCGACTCGATCTGTTTTCGTGTCTTGTCTGTGCCGCAGATCACGTCAATGGGATTCTTGTCGAAAACGTATTCGTAAGCTCCCTGACGCCATTGGAATTTGTCAGGATACATTTCGAACGCGGTTTTGATCATCGCGATCCCGAGGAGAACAGGCTTAAGAGCATTGCGGTCGGTGACATGGAGTTGAATGCCGCCACATGTCTCGCCGGCGAACTCCGCGAACCACGGGCGGAAGAAAGCTTCTCTAAAGGCTATGCCCGGCAGATCAAATTTTCGCAGCTCCGCAGCCCACGCATAAGGGTCGATGAAAGGCGCGCCGTTGAGGAAAAAAGGGAGCGTCGTCCCACGGCCCTCGCTAAGCTCAGTGCCTTCGACATGGACCGTCGCGGGAAAGACGACGCACGTATCGACGTCGGGGATATTTGGCGAAGGCAAAACCCACGGGAGGCCGGTTTGGTCGCCCCACATTTCGCGCGACCAACCCTCCATCTCGACGACATCCAGTTCGCACCCAATGGCGAAATGCTCATTGAACATTCGCGCTAATTCACCCGACGTCATTCCGTGCCGCGTCGGCAGCTCGAATTGCCCGACGAATGATTTGAATTCGTGCTCAGTGATCGTGCCCTCGACAGTGCCGCCGCCGATAGGGTTGGGGCGATCGCAGACGATGACGCGTTTGTCGAATTTGGCAGCTGCGTACATGCAGTTGGCCATCGTGTAAATGAACGTGTAGATGCGGCAGCCGACATCCTGCAGATCGACAACTATCGTGTCGACATCGGCGAGCATCTCCTCGGTGGGCTCGCGGACCTCGCTGTAGAGCGAATACACCATGATACCCGTGCGTTCGTCGCGAACATGCGGCGTCTCGATCATGTTGTATTGGACGTCACCCCGAATGCCGTGCTGCGGCCCGAACAGTGTCGTGAGGTTGACGTCGGGGTGTTCGTGGAAGACGTCGGCTTCGTGGCGAAAGCTGTCGGGCAATACCGAGGCCTGATTGCAGACGAGACCGACGCGTTTGCCGCGAATGAGGTCCAGTCTTTCGTTCAACAGACGTTCGATCCCCAGTTTTGTTCTCATAAGTGGTACGACGAAATTACACCAAACCAAACAAAAAAGCCCAAGCCGAAGCCAGGGCTTATTTCTCAACTCGACCCGCTGTCAGGCGGCGTCAACGACGGGAGCGTCACCTGCGTGCTTACCGACGGAAGCAACACCGTTCTCCATTGACGCTTTGGTCTTGTACATTTCGCTTTTGCCGATCGGTTCGCCATTGCCCGCTTTGAGGACGAAATATACCGAACCGTCTTTAGCGGTCTTGCGCTCAAAACGCGCGTCGGTCCCCGCGTTCCTTTTGACGGACTCGATACCTTTTACCGCGGCTGCTCGCGAATCGTAGGCCTCGCTGGTCAAAATGACCTGCCCATTGCTTGCCTTCAGGTTGAAGCGAAACTTCCCGGTGCCGCCCTTCTTGATCTCAAATTTACCTGCCATAGTCTTTCTCCTAAATGTGGATATGAATGGGAATTGCGAGATGAATATTGCACAACTGCGGGGCCGCGGCAAGGAACTATTCAAGAAAGTCGTGGCCCATATCGCGAGGCTCCAGGTTGTTGGCCTTGATGATGCGAACGCAGCCATTCCACCGGAGGATGCTGTCGTCGTTGCCCTGCGGGCGCATTGCCTCTGCTGTTTCAAAACATTCCATCGCATGTCGAAAAAGCTCGTAGGCGCCTACGCCGTCTTTAGCCAGCGCCGCCTTGGCGCGCCGCTCGTACATAATGCCCGTGTAGTACTGCCGCTGGTAATCGTCTTTTAGCCGGGTGATGTACTCCGACACGCGGGCGTCGCCGATAGCGTAATCCTTGCCAAAGCGGTCGCTCATCGCGAGGATGATGTTGCGCAATGCCTCCTGATTGTCAGGTTCGATGGCTAGCACGTCGAGATATATGCTCTCGGCGGCGCCCGGCTCATTGAGCAGACGGTAGCGTTCCGCCTTTTCGAGAGCGGCCTCGACGGCATCGTGATGAAGTGGTTTTAGGTCGAACACGAACTTATTCTACACCCGAATTTCCTGCGGCAAATGCAGCTTCATTTCGCCGCCACTTTACATAACCGATCACCAATCCGAACAACACCCCATGTAAGATAAAACGCACCCAAACTATCGAGGATGCAAAGTATTGCCCGTATGTAGCAGCGTCACCCGGAAACAAAAAATATCCAATGACCTGCATCACTACCGCGAAAGGGCCGCCGGTGTAAATGATGCCGTCAATCAGCAGGTACCTGACGAGGCCTTTTTTGCGGCGCTCGGCCCATTTGTCATCAAGGTTCATTTCTTTCGAAAGATCTTTACGAGCCGGCCTATCGGATCGTAGTGCTCATCGACAACGCGTTCCTTCAGCGGAATTATCGCGTTGTCGGTAATGGTGATGTGCTCGGGACAGACTTTCGTGCAGCACTTTGTAATGTTGCAGTAGCCGATCCCGTGCATATCCTTGAGGTCCTCGGTGCGGTTCTCGACGTCGAGGGGATGCATCTCGAGGGCAGCCGAATAAACAAGGAAGCGCGGCCCGATGAACTCGTCATGCTTCACGTGATCGCGCAGCACGTGACACACGTCCTGGCATAGATAGCACTCGATGCACTTGCGAAACTCCTGAACGCGGTCGACGTCCTCCTGCGACATTCGCCAGGTGCCGTCCTCAGCGTCGGGAGGGCGCGGATTGAATTTCCTTATCCGTTTCTTGACCTCGTAGTTCCATGAGACGTCGGCGATAAGGTCCTTTATTGCGGGGAATGCACGCATCGGCTCGATCGTCACCGGCTTTGTGGTATCGATGGTGTCGAGCCGGGTCATGCACATCAGGCTCGGCTTGCCGTTGATCTCAGCGGAACACGAGCCACACTTGCCGGCCTTGCAATTCCAACGGCAGGCGAGATCCGGCGCGGCCTCGGCCTGGATCTGATGAACCGCGTCCAGCACGACCATTCCCTCGCCGACCTCGGTCTGGTAGTCGACCATCTCGCCGCCGTCGCGCCCGCCTCGTCTTATTTTGAATGTGGCTTTTGCCATCAACCCATTTCCTCGATCACTGCCTTCAACTCTGCCGGCATTTCCGGGATAGGAATTCGGCTGATCTCCATCGCCCCGTCCTTTGACCTCTTTAGTGAAAAGTTGAATTTCGCGTATTCGGGGTCCTTGTTTGGATAATCGTCCCGGAATTGCCCTCCGCGGCTTTCCTTTCGTTCGATGGCCGCCCGGGTGATCGCTTCCGAGACGGTCAGCAAATTGTGAAGATCCAGAGCGGTGTGCCAGCCCGGGTTGAAATCGATATTGCCGGGCACGAACGTGCGTGCCGCGCGATTGCGAAGTACGTCGAGGCCGTTGAGAGCCTCGATCATCTCGTCGTGAGTGCGGACGATGCCTACATTCGCCTGCATCATTTCCTGCAGGTCGTGCTGGATCGCGTATGGATTCTCGCC
>JAFAOW010000167.1 GCA_019247455.1 Acidobacteriota bacterium
CCAGATCTCGGGATGAACTGTAATGAACGCACCGAGTAGGTCAATGCATTCCTGAGAGTGTAGATCAATTATCTCGACACCGTTCTCACGCAGCCAGTCGATGCCGCCTTGAAAGGTTTTTGATTCGCCTACGATCACTGTTCCGATACCGAACTGCCTCACCAAGCCGCTGCAGTACCAGCAGGGCGCAAGCGTCGTGACCATGATCGTGTCTCGATACGAACGCTGCCGGCCGGCCTTGCGGAAGGCGTCCGTCTCGCCATGGATCGACGGATCATTCTCCTGCACCCGGCGATTATGCCCGCGTCCAAGCAAGTTTCCATCGCCGTCGAACAGGGCCGCACCGATCGGCACGCCACCCTCGGCAAGACCCATCCTGGCCTCCATGATGGCCACATCGAGCAGCCCATGGCGATCAATATGTTCTTTCATAGGACCAAAAGATATTAAACGCAAAGTCGACAAGACCGGAAAGGTACTAAGTTGCAGAAGGCCGTGCGTAAGCAAGGGTGTAAGCGAAACGTAAGTCGAAAGTTGATATCATCGAACTGTGCAGGAAGTTATTCCCGGGGATTATCTCATCTTTCAACTCGAGGCCGGTTATGCGCTGCTGCGGCTGATCGGCACAGACGAGACCGAAGGCGAAGGTGTGTGGCACGTCGCGGCGTTCAACGAGTTGTTTCTGGATGTTGACTCCGCCGAAAGGTCGGTTGCCGAAAACAAGCTCAGTCTTTCCCTGCCTCATGCTGCTCTCACAACCCGCGCGTTCGAGAGCACCCAGACGGCACGCATCGCGAACGCTCCCGTTACCGAGGGTGAAGCGGCCCGTGTCGCGGATTGGCGAACTAACTCGGGAGAGATCTCTGATAAATCAATAAGATTGCTGCTTGGCTGGCGGTAGGAGCTATTTTTTAACGGCTAGCTTGCTCGTCGTTCGGTCGGTTACACTCGGAGGCACGACATTCTCAAAGTCTGCCTCGACAAGCTGGTTCTGGACGTGTTCATCCTCGACATCGTCGTCCTCGCTCACCGTTATTGGAAGCTGTTTTTTCAACATTCGGGTCCTGATAAACGTTTGGACCTGCCAAGCGAAATTCGCGATCAAGAGCCCCGCTATGATGTTGCAGAGGATCATCGGGACCGCTTGATCCCGGAGCAAATAACTCAGCATCACTGCCGCCATCGAAATGCTCATTACGCCGCTCATCACGGTTAGATCGAGGTTTGCTCGAATATGCTCCTGCGGCGACAACGGCTTTTTCGCTTTTGCGAGATCGGGAAGATATGTTCCGCATTTTCGGCAGAATGTCTCAGGGGATTGGTCTGGGTGCCCGCACTTTGGACAAAACATATTACACGGCTTACGGCATATCGCGCGAAAAGTTCAGACTAGCCGGCGTCTCTTAAGCTCTCTCTCGATCAGCACAAGCTCGCGGCTGACGTGCCCGGCGACGGAACTGTTCTCTTCCGCTCGGCGCACCAAATAAGGAATTGCATCCGCCACCGGGCCGTAAGGTACGTATTTTGAGACGCGATAACCCGCCTTGGCCAGGTTATATGAAATGTTGTCACCCATCCCGTAGAGCTGCGAGAAGAAAATGTGCGGGTGACTTGGCTTAACGCCCTTCTCGTGCATCGCCTTTGCAAGAAGCAACGTGCTCTCTTCATTGTGGGTCGCGGCGACAAAGGCCATGTCGTCGTGGTGGCGAAGGCAATAGTCCAGTGCGGCATTGTAATCCGCATCGGTATCTGCACGCGTCGGATGGATCGGTGATGGATAGCCCATTTCGACGGCGCGCTCGCGCTCCTTTTCCATATACGCCCCCCGAACAAGCTTGACGGCGTAAACGTAGCCGTTGGCCTTGGCCTGACGCCTGGCGTCCTTAAGATGCTGCAGGCGGTCTGTGCGGTACATCTGCAGCGTATTGAAGATCATCGGCCCTTCCTGGTTGAACCGCTCCATCATCTCAGTTGCCATCCGGTCGATCGCGTCCTGCAGCCAAGAATCTTCGGCGTCGATAAAAAGCGGCTTCTTCACAGAGTAGGCGAACTCGCAGATCTCAGTGACACGATTGTGTATCCGCTCAGCCTTTGCCTGACTTTTTGCGTCGAGCTTCTTGCGGCAGCTCATTCTCTCGAGCGTGCCGAGCGGAGCAATGCCGGTCATTTTGAAGACAGAAAAAGGAATATTTGGATCATCCTTCGCCCGCTCGATCGTGCGAATGATCTCGTCTTTGGTGGCGTCAAAATCCGCCTCTGTAGATTTCCCCTCCACCGAATAATCGAGGATAGTGCCGACCCCCGCCCGTCCGAGCCGGTTGATCGCCCCTTCGCATTCAGCGATAGTCTCCCCGCCGCAAAACTGCTCAAAAATGGTCGATTTGATGAGCCCCTGAACCGGCAATCCCAAAGACAAGGCGAATTTGGCGGCACTTGTTCCCAGTGAATTTAGGAATGGCGAATTGAGGGCCTTAAAGAGACGATGCTTGTCTTTTAGTTCGCGGTCGGTCTTATCTGCAAAGGCCGTTTCCGTATCGTGAAGGTCGAGTTGAAACCCGCTCATAAAATCGTAACTCTAGCATAACCTAGCCACCCAGCACACAGAGAGCATCGAGGCGGGTCTGCGGACAGACGCGCGAATTGTGTAGGTGCCGAAATTCTCTTATCATCTTCTATTGCCTCAGCGCTCGCGCCGACCTCTGTGGCAAAGATCTATGGCGAAAGGACTTCCGACAAGAGCGGAGAATTACTCCGAGTGGTATAACGAGATCGTTAAGCGGGCCGGCTTGGCTGAGAACTCCGCCGTTCGCGGCTGCATGGTCATAAAGCCGTACGGCTTTGCGATCTGGGAAAAGATGCAGCGTGCGCTGGACGATATGTTCAAAGAGACCGGGCACGTCAACGCCTACTTCCCTCTCTTCGTCCCCAAGTCATTTCTTGAAAAAGAAGAAGAGCACGCCGAGGGCTTCGCCAAGGAGTGTGCGGTTGTTACTCACTACCGGCTCAAAGCGAATCCCGACGGGAAGGGGCTGATCGTCGATCCCGCCGCCAAATTGGAAGAAGAGTTGATAGTTCGTCCCACTTCAGAAGCCGTAATTTGGAACACTTACAAGAACTGGATCCAATCGTGGCGTGACCTGCCGCTCTTGATCAACCAGTGGTGCAATATCGTCCGCTGGGAAATGCGTACCCGCTTATTCCTGCGTACTGCTGAGTTCCTTTGGCAGGAGGGCCACACCGCTCACGCGACCGAACAGGAGGCCGTCGAGGAGGCTGAGCGAATGCTCGAAGTTTACGCGACATTTGCCGAGCAGTGGATCGGCCTGCCGGTTATCCGGGGCGTGAAAACTCCGAATGAACGCTTCGCAGGTGCGATCGAGACCTACTGCATCGAGGCGATGATGCAGGACGGCAAGGCTCTTCAAGCCGGCACCTCGCACTTTTTGGGACAGAATTTCGCGAAGGCTTTCGACGTCAAGTTTGTTAATAAGGAGAACCAGCTTGAATACGCCTGGGCAACCTCCTGGGGCGTAACGACCCGAATGATCGGGGCATTGATCATGGCACATTCGGACGACAATGGCCTTGTTCTTCCTCCAAAGCTCGCACCGATCCAGGTCGTTATCGTACCGATCTACAAATCGCCTGAGGACCTCGCTTCGATCAGCGAAAAAGTTGCTCCGATCGTCGACGAGCTCAAAGCAGCCGGCATCTCGGTCAAGTACGATGATGATGATCAGCAGCGGTCGGGGTGGAAGTTTGCTGAATATGAGTTGAAGGGCGTACCCGTCCGCCTCGGTGTCGGCATGCGTGATCTCGAGGCAGGGACCGTGGAGGTCGCCCGCCGCGACACCCTCTCAAAGGAATCCCGTCCGCTCGAAGGCATTGTCGATCACGTCAATGGTCTGCTTGACGAAATACAGGCAAACATCTACAAGAAGGCGCTCGCTTTCCGTGAAGAAAATACGTTTCGCGTCGACACCTGGGATGAGTTTAAGGAGCAGATCGAGAAAGGCGGCTTTATCTCAGCACATTGGGACGGCACCGCCGAAACCGAGGAAGCTGTCAAGAACGAAACAAAGGCCACGATCCGCTGCATTCCTCTGAACGCGGCGGCCGAAGCGGGTAAAGATGTATATTCGGGCAAGGAATCCGCTCGCCGCGTTATCTTTGCCCGGGCTTATTGATCAGTGATCGTCGGTGCTCCCCGATTTCTTCGCGTCGTCGTTTAGCGAGAACCCGAATATCTTAGGGTTGTTGATGAACTCGGCCAATTTCTCCGGACTGAAGGTCGCCTTGATCAGGGCCGCTTCTTCCTTGTCGATGGCCACGAAAGCGACCTTCACGTTTCCGCCGTCCTCACGCATGTACATGTAGCATTGCTCGCCGTCGCGTGTTCTAGCTCGCAGAATCGAGCTCCACGAGGCGTCGAACGACTTTCTCATCGCCTGCTGCATCTCCGCATCGATAGATTCAGCAGTGAACTTTAGGTCTTCAAACAACGTTACGTTAAAGCTTTTGACGCCGGCTGGTCGAACTATCTTCACCGCGGCCTTCGCAAGCCACATGAAAGGAATGTGCACCTTCTTCGCCTTGTACTGTGACTTGAGATGAGCAGCGATCGCGTCGAATTCATTCGTCTTGCCGTATGACGCCGGCAATGCAAACGTGAACGCAATCACGAAGACGCCGACGAATGTAATGATCGGTTTCTTTCCTATCATCGGCTTACTCCTTGTCCTTTTTGGTACCGGTGTCGATATCGATCTTCGGAATATTCAACTTGCCGCTCAGCTCAACAAGCAGGTCGATATCAATAGGCCCCACCACATTCACGAGAGCAACGCTTTTGTTGTCCGAAATGACGACTGCAACTCCGCTCATATTTTGCCCTTCGAACATGGTGAATACATCCACCTTCTGATTATTCTTTTTGCTGCGGACATTGGCGAGCTTTTCCCAGCCCGGCGAGCTCAATTCGGCACGGATCGAATCGACGTCGGCGGCGTTGTACTCATTCTCGTTCTCAAAGTTATACGCTCTGACGTAAATTCCCTTGAGCCCGGCAATTGCTTGTGCGACCTTCTTCGCGTCCTCGTCGCTGACCTTCGAGATCACGCGTTTGGCGAGGTCGAGGAGCTTGCCGTCGATATTGACCTCAACCACATCGCGAGCTTTGGTCTCAAGGCTGGACAGCCGCTCAAAGTGGAGCTTCGGGTCTTGTGCAAAGGCCGTCGTCACCATCACCGCGACCGGAATGAGAAACAGGAGTTTCATCGAATGTTTGATAAGGGTTTTCATTGTTCTAAAGGTCATCTGTTGGGTTTCGTCGTCGGAGAGTCGGTCTCATCTACGGCGTTCGCCGCATCTCGCACCATCTTTAGCTTCGAGCTGGTAAACGACAGTGCGAGCATCAATTGGTCATAGGCGTATTTTTCTTCCTTCGTAAGCCTAACGGCCGGTTTTGGCGTCGCCTGCTTCGCGTAAAGAACTCGCGATCCATTTGTTGTCGCGGCCGCTTTAACGAAGGCCCGCCTCACCGCGCTTGGAGTTTTCTCGTCGACGACCTGGGTCGGGTTTGCGGCAATCACCTTTTCATCATTCTTCGCAGATGTGGTCGTGATGCTTGCGGGTGCGGGGGCCACGGACGGTTCACCTTTCTGCCCCAGTCTCGAATACGTCCAGATCGTTCCACCGACAAGCATCAAAAATACCGCTGCTGCGATCGGAACAAGCACTCTCACATTAAGGAGTCGTCGAAAGAATGGTATCGGAGCCTCTTTGATAACGACCGGCGGCGGAGTTTCCGAGTAGGCGAATCCGCTCAAGAGATCTTCGAGACGTTCGATCTCAGGGTCTGTTCCTTGTTTTTCCCAAAGATAATCGTTCATTTCTTTGCTGCAGAGATCCCGAGGTTTTTTCTTAACATATCCATCCCGCGGTGAAGATTCACCCTTACCGAGTCAGGCCTCATCCCCGTCCGCTCAGCGATCTCATTTCCGCTCATCCCTTCCACCAGCCTCAGCACCAGCGTCTCTCGATAAGACTCTGGGAGGCATCTGATCGCGGCCATTACTTCCGCAGCTTCGTTACGCCTGTCCTTGACGCCTCGAATGTCATCGGTCAGCTCATCCGTCGGTTTCGAACGCCGGTAATATTCCGTTGCCAGATTCCTTGCGATGCTTGCGAGCCATGCGCCGACCTTCTCCGTCTCACGCAGCTTGCCGATATTCTTGTAAGCCGCAATGAACACCTCCTGCACGATATCCTGCACCTCGTCATAAGGCACTCGGGCGAGCACAACGCCGTGCACCAACGGGGCAAACTTCCTGTAAAGCTCAGCGAATGCCATCTCGTCGCCCGCCCGCACGCGTTCCACGAGGGCCGCTTCAGGGCGTGGATTGTCAACCGGAGCAGTACCGGTGTGCGTGAACAAGAACATTTCTCCCGCAAGCTCGTTGTCAGGCATTCAATGGGAACGGAGAGAGCCGTTTTTTCAGCACTTAATACTACGCCGATATGTTGACGCGGGAAAAGGCGGGAATGTTAACAGAGATGTTTTCGTCGTCAGGTCAGTACGTCAATCGAGTGAGAAGCATAGATCATGCTAGGGCGTTTTAACGTCCTTACCCGGATCGAAAATACGTTCCAACCGTTCCTGAATAGAACCGCGTTTGTGATGTTCCCTTTGATTCCTTGCGTACTCAACGACCCAAGGCAGGTCGCGTGTGCCA
This sequence comes from Acidobacteriota bacterium, assembly GCA_019247455.1. GTDB lineage: Bacteria > Acidobacteriota > Blastocatellia > Pyrinomonadales > Pyrinomonadaceae > OLB17. The sequence goes on from JAFAOW010000167.1 coordinate 6,735, forward strand.
AAGGAAACGACTCCATATCCACGCTGCCATTCCAGAGCCTTTGGCTGGACCTCGTGATTGATGTAATGAGAGCTCGAACCCTTTAGTTTGCCGACCCAATCGGAGATAAGCACCTCAGGCGGTATGGTGACGACGATATGAATGTGGTCTTCGATGCCGCCGATCGCGTGAACGATGCAGCCCGCTGTCTCGATGATCTTGTGTGTCAGGTAGCTGTAGAGACGCTTCTCGATCACCCCGAGGATCATCGGAAGATTTCCCTTGGTGTGCCATGTGACGTGGAGGTTTATCTCGGAGTAGGAGGCCGATGACATTGGGAAACAGCATACCAGAAAAGGACGTTAAAACGCCCTTTCGAAATAATTCGCGATTTCTACCACGCCCTGAAGGACGTGGCTAATAGCCCGCGATACGCGGGGCGAATTCAGACTGATGGCTAACCCGACGCTGACGCACATGGGGTAATAGCCGGAAGTGCCTGCGGCACGGTCCGATGGCATCTTGCCACGGCTGAAGCCCTTTGCTTACCCGCGGGCTTCTGCACTAAAACAGCTTGCTTCCGAGTTTCGCCTCGATCATCGGGGTAACGGGCGTAGCCTCGCCGCTGTCGGTCTTTGGGAACTGCACGCCCAAACACAAGAATTGCGATTCGATGCCGCCGACTTCCCTCAAGCCGAGGTTCAGCACGCCAAGTATCTGCTTTCCTACGAGCTCCTCTGTCGAATGCTGCGTCAGCCTTGCGACCGAGGTCTTCACCCCAAACCTGCCAAAATCCGCCGTGAGCTTGTAAGAAGGCTTCACCGCATTCGGCGCCCGCTCGACCGCCAATATCCGCCCGACCCTGATATCCAACCGCTCAAATGTCTCCGCCATGGATACATCCGGCTTGATCTCATTGCTCATTCCGCGATATTAGCACGGGAGCGCGGACACTCTTGTCCGCCCTCCTCTCCTCATGCGGGCAGGAGGGTCTGCTCGCCGAAAATATCGACTTTTTGGCCGTTCCGGGCGTCTAATCGGGTGGATGCGACAGTATCGCTCCCGTAGGCCGTTTGAGCTATGATTTTTCTGAAAAGTAAGGCTAGCCCAAGTGGATGACTAATTTGACGGACGAACAGCTTGTCGAACTTGCGGTCAGGGACGACCGGGACGCTTTCGGCGAAATAGTCAGGCGATGGGAGCGTAAGATATTCGCTCTTTGCTTCGGCATGCTCGGACGCGAGGACGATGCCCGCGATGCCGCTCAGGAGGCGTTCATTGCGGCTTACAAGAACTTGAAAAACTTTCGCGGCGAGGCCCGCGTCTCGTCATGGCTGCACAGGATCGCAGTGAACCAGTGCCTTACCACCAAGCGTCGTCAAAAGACCCGCGCGGAAGATCATTTGAATGACGAGGACGGCTCAGAGGAGAGGGTATTCATCGCACCCTTAATGAATACGCCATCAAGCCGGGCCGAGAAGGCCGAACGTATGAATCTAGTCCGTCAGGCGGTCGGTGCACTGCCAACGGACCTACGGCAGGTGATCGTGATGAAGGAGTTCGAGGAAATGACGTTCCAGGAGATCTCCGACACGCTTGAACTGCCCCTCAGCACGGTCAAAAGCCGGCTTTACACCGCCCTCAAACAGTTGAGGATGCGGCTTGAAAGGACGCCCGTCGAGGTTGTCTGATCTGGAGAAGAAGATGTTGAATAACGAACATCACATAATTAGCTGCGAGCTTGGCTCAGAGATCGTCGCGTATCTGTACGGCGAGCTTTCGCCTGAGGAACGCAGTCTCTTTGAGGACCATCTGGCCGATTGTATGTCGTGCACGGATGAGTTCGCGGCCGCTTCTAACGCACGATTCTCTGTCTTTGAATGGCACAAGGAGGAGTTCGTACCGCTCGCAACACCCGCATTCAGCATTCCGTATGAGCAGGCGGCCGAGCCTGTCAGGGCAGGATGGTTCGCAGGTCTGGGCGAGCTTCTGGCATTTGCACGTTCGCCGATAGCGATCGCAGCCTCGCTGCTCGTCGTGCTCAGTCTCGGTGCGAGTGTATTCTACTTCGCTCCATTCACAGGCACGCCCGACAAGTCATCGGTTACCGCTCCTGATCAGAAAGTACCGGCAGTCGCTGTCCTACCGAACGCAGGCGAGTCCGGTGTCCTTCCGGCGCAGGCTGTAGATAACCCGAAAGCTCAACCGCGTGTTGTAAAGGCGATCATGACTACGAAGAACAAGGTCCGTACACAGCGATACCAGAATTTGACCGCACAGAATACGCCGAATGATAATTCGATACCGGTACCGTTCAAGAAAAAGGTGAAGAAGCCTTCCTTGGGAACCTATGCCGATGACGAGGACGAATCACTGAGGCTCGCCATTCTTTTTGACGAGATCGGTGGGATAAGGAAATGAAAAAACAAAATACGCTAAGGTTGCTTCTCCTCGCTGCTCTAAGCCTTTTGCTTTCGACAGCGGCCTTTGCACAGGATACAAGGCCGACGCCGGTAAACGACGTTCAGAATTCGGACCCGCAGAACGCACGCGGGAACCTTCTGCAGCAGCTCGACCTGTCACCTGATCAGGTGCGGCAGATCCGCCGCTTCAACATGGAGCGTCGACCGCTGATGGAGGCCGCTCAAGCGCGTTTGCGTGACGCGAACCAGGCCCTCGATGCCGCGATCTACGCAGACAACGAAAATGAGGCTGACATTCTGGCGAAACTGAAGGAGGCTCAGACGGCTCAGGCCGAGGTGGCCCGACTTCGCTCTATGAATGAGCTTGAGATCAGACGTGTATTGACCCGTGACCAGCTCGTTCGCTTTAGAACGATGCGTGAGCGCTTCAAGCAGGCCCAGCAGGATGCACTTAAACCAAAGCAGGTTAAGCCGGGCCCGTTAGGCAATGGCCTTCAGACCCGGCCCGGCCCTATGCGAAAGCTCATGAAACAGAACGGACAGAAGCCGTAAAACAGTTTCTGTATATGCATCGAACCGAGGGCCGACTCACAAAGGGTCGGCCCTCTTCCCGTTTGAGGTTTAGAGAGCCTCAGTTATACTCTTGGGAACAAACACCTTCCGCTTGTTTCGATGAGTTTCATCATTCAGTTCCTAACCGAATTACAGGAAGTCGGCAACCTCCTGTGGCGTTGTATCAAGGGCCTCAAAAAGAAGCCCAGATACTTCGGCGAGATCATGCGTCAGATGGATCTCATCGGAGTTGGATCGCTCGGGATCTGTGTGCTGACAGGATTCTTTACGGGCGGTGTACTGGTACTGCAGGTCTATCCCACGCTTGATTACTACGGTGCTACCAGCAACGCCGGACAAGGTGTCGCAACGGGCCTTATACGCGAATTGGGACCGGTGCTTACAGCATTGATGGTCGCCGGACGAGTGGGCTCAGCTATCTCAGCGGAGCTTGGTTCGATGGTCGTTTCGCAGCAGATCGACGCGATGCGTGCACTCGGCACTTCGCCTGCTCGCAAGCTCGTCACACCTCGGATCATCGCCCTCATCATCACGCTTCCCCTGCTGACCATTGCTGCTGACATGTTCGGACTGATCGGAGGAGGTCTGCTCGCGAACTACCTCCATTCGCTTGACCCGAACATATACATCTCTTCGGTACGGACCGGCACGCATGTCGAAGACCTCCTGGCGAGTATCCTAAAACCGATGGTTTTCGGTCTGATCATCGGCGTGATCTCTTGTTATAAGGGCTTGCAGACAACCGGCGGCACGGTGGGTGTCGGCATTTCGGTGACGAAGGCCGTTGTAACCTCCTCGATATACGTGATCATTGCAGACTTCTTCTTATCAAAGGTACTGCAATCGGCGTTCAGCGGGACGATGTTCTGACGAATGAGCTTATTCGAAACACATCAGCAGCTAATATCGCCATCGGCCACCAACGGTTCAGTACCTGTGGGTACGCCTGCGATCGAATTCCAGGACGTGGAGCTTGCCTTCGACGATCAGATCGTTCTCGACAAGGTCAGCTTTACCGTTCCAAAAGGTGTGACGAAGATCGTTCTCGGCAGCTCGGGTTCGGGCAAGTCAACGATCATCAACCTCATCCTCGGACTCGTCAGACCCGACGCAGGGCGCATTCTGATCGCCGGCGAAGATATAACCCCATTCGACGACATGGACCTGATGCGAATCCGCAAGCGGATCGGAATGGTCTTTCAAGAAGGCGCGCTGTTCGATTCTCTTTCGGTCTACGAGAATGTCGCCTATCGCCTCGACGAACAAGGGGTCGACGAGGACGAGGTCGAGCACGAAGTAATGCGAATGCTCCGCTTCGTCGATCTGGAGGATGCTGTCGATAAGATGCCGATAGAGCTCTCAGGTGGAATGAGACGACGCGTCGGCATTGCGCGAGCTCTCGTCGGTAACCCTGACATTGTTCTTTTCGACGAGCCCACCGCGGGGCTCGATCCTCCGACTGCGAGGACAATATGCGAACTTGCGATCAAGCTTCGGGACCTTGAAGACGTATCTTCCATATTTGTCACCCACGAGATGAACAACCTAGAATATCTCTCGTCGGATTACGCGGTTCTGGATCGGGAGGGCAATGTTCATTTCGAACAGGAAGGCAACAATCTCTGCATGCTCAACACCGAAGTTATGATGCTCAGGGAAGGCGTCATTATCTTCAGCGGGTCTGAGGACGAATTGAAAGCTACCAGGGACCCATATATAAGGCGGTTCATCACCGGAAAATAAATGCCTCGACGCCAACAAAAACTTACCCTTAGCGAACTTCGAGTAGGCATCTTTATGCTCGCCGCGCTTCTAGTGACCGGATTTCTTATCCTCAATTCGAC
>JAFAOW010000001.1 GCA_019247455.1 Acidobacteriota bacterium
TTCGTGTGTTTAGTGGGCAAATCTCGCCCTTATCTTCGCCGCCCGCTCGACGACATCCAGATTCTCCAATACCTTTAGCCGAAGGTCGTTGTCGAGATTCGGGTTGTCGGCAAGGAACTTATTCACTATGTCTAACGCCGCCTGATCACGCTGGCCGCCGATCCACGCACCGAGCCAGTTGTTGATGAAGAAGATCTTTCGCCTGCGTTTGAGATTTGGCAGTTCGGCCAACGCCTTCGCGAGATATGGCTGACTTAGCTCGGGATAACGAACGCTGTTGAAAGGGCCGATGGCTGCCTCGATCCAAGACTCTGAGATGTCTTTGTTACTAACGAAATCGTTCCAGAACTTTGCTCTGTTGTCCGCCGTTGGCCACGCAGCGTGCGCCGCATAAGCATAACGCTTGGCGTCGTCGCTTGTTTCCGTTTTCTCAAGATCGGCGAGCAGCTTCGGTGCATCGGGGTCTTTTAAGATCATCAACCGCGTAACGATGTCGAACTTGTCTTTGGTGCGAAGCGCGAACCCGGCGCCGGAACGCAGGCTGCCAGCCTGCGTGGCCTGCCGCAGCATGTCCTTGAGCACCGTGCGGCTCTTCTCTGTGGTCGCATTCCCGACAAACGCCCTGAAGAAAACGATCCGCTGCCCCGGCGTCTCGGCATGCTGCATCCTGTCGAGCAAGACGGCCTCGAAGCGGGCGCGTAGGTCAGAACCCCCTGCGGTAGCGGGGGGTTGATGTCTGGTCGTAAGCGAGTCTGAGCCGACCTGAGTGGATGAATCCGTGAAACCACCCCCTATCGGAGGTGGTACTGACAAAACGGGCACATTCGGCGCCTGGCCGCTGATCGTGTTATCGGGGCGGCCGTTTGCGGAAGCCCGCGCGTCCCGGGCCAGCGCTGGAGCATCTCCGCGCGGGGTGGGAATGAGGGCTTGACTCGAACGTCGCGTGTTAAGCCCTTGCTCACGCGCGGGCTTCTGCATCGGATCGATGTAGTAGTTCAAAGCAGTAGACACGCGGCCAATAAGCGATTGGATAGTTGTCTCGTCGGTTTCTAATGTTGGATCGCCTCCACCGGTGCCCTTACTTCGTGCGGGCTTCGGCAACGAGTCGCCGCCGAGCTGCCGTATCACCAACTCCACATACTCCCGGGGGTCCATCTCGGCCTCGCGGACGCTGTCCCAGAGTGCTCCCCACATCATCGAGCGGAGGAACGGGTCCTTTTCATTCTGAATGTTTTTTAGTACGTACTCGCGGCTCCTGTCGTCGAGCAGAAAGATGCCGTAGCCGTAGTCACCGTAGTTGGGGAAGACAAACAGCTTAACGGGGCCACCGACATTCATATACTGAACCGCCCGCCTCGGATATAAATACATCTGAACTCGGGAGACGCTACGACGCTTGTACTCATCTTCAATCAAAAGATTGAACTTGATATCTCGACCATTGTTCTCGCCAGAGAAGCCCTCTTGGTTGATGAAGTAAGCGGTATCGCTGCCCCGTGTACTTCTGAATTTTGTGACTCCGGGCTGAGTGACCCACGCAGTTGACCACTCCTTGAGATTTTGCCCGCTCGCATTTTCAAATTCCCCAACCAGGTCCTGCCACGTGGCATTCCCATACTCGTGCTTCTTCAAAAACGCGCGGACGGCGGTTTGGAATTTGTCTTCGCCGAGGTAGAACTCGGCCTGTCTCAAAAAGCTCGGGGCTTTGCGATAGACGATGTTGCCGTAGGCGGATTTTGCGGCGGAGAGGTTGGCGATGGGGTGGTAGATGGGCGTTGTGCCGCGGGTCGAGTCGGTCGCGTAGGCGGCCTGTTTGTTGCGTTCGTAAAAGACCTTCCACGCGTTCGCGTCGGGCACGACGTGTTCGAGGGTTTTGTACGCCATGAACTCCGCAAAGCCCTCCTTGAGCCACAGATCGTCGAACCACCGCATTGTCACCAGATCGCCAAACCACTGATGTGCCGTCTCGTGCAAGATCACGTTTGCTCGCGAGATGTAATCGCCCTTGGTGGGCTCGCTGGGGAAAATAACGCTCGATTCCCTCAAAAACGTTGCCCCCGCATGCTCCATGCCGCCAAACGGGAACTCCGGTATCAAAACCAGATCGTACTTCGGCCACGGGAACTTGTAGTCGAAGTAGGTCTCGAGATACTTGATCGCCTCGCGGGTGAGCCTGAACGTCTCCGCCGCGTGGGGTTGGAATTTGGCGGCTTGGGATTTGCGGACGTAGATGTGAGATTGAAGTGGTTGTTGATTTTGCTCACGGAATGTCTTTGCTTTCAATTCAGGTTTGACGTTGGTCGTTACACCAGCGGCGGAAACCCGACCTGTAGGGAGGGTGTTAGAGTTCGCGGTTCCCGACGTTGAGACACCCGCGCTACCGCTTGGGTTTCCGCCTCCGGTGCCTGCGCCCGTAAAGTCCTTCCACGGCCCAGCCGCAAACGCGAAGACGTAGGTGCTTATGGGCTTTGTCTCGGGAAATTCGTAGATCGATCTTCCGATTTGTCGGCTATAAACAACACCCGGAGATTCATTCGAGATTGGTAGCCAGGGATCATCCATAGACATGCTCAGTTGGAACCTCGCCTTCAGATCAGGCTGGTCAAAGACCGGGAAGGCCGTCGAGGCGTCGGATGGGACAAAGAGCGAGTAGATGTATTCCGAGCCGTCCTCTTTGTCGATGTACCGCGTGATCGCGGAGCCAGAGGTCAGTATCGGCGAAGTGAAATCGAGCGTGATGACGTTTTCGCCGAGGCGGACGCCGTCGCCGATGATGAGGTGCTCGCGGTCCTCTATGATGTAGGGTTTTGTATCGAGGCCAATCTGAAACGCTCCGCCGTCGCGAATCTCACGCCGCTGACCGTTGATCGTGAAATTCGAAATGGTCGAGTCTTTCTCGTGGCCGGGGATCTTTCGCCAGTCTAAAATTATGGGAGATGTGAGAGGTGAGAACTGAGAAGTGTCAGAACTTCTCACATCTGACATCTCATTTCTCACATTTACATGTATCTCGATCGAGCCCTTGAGGACAGGAGACATCTTTTCGAGCGTGAGGTTGAGCTTGTAGGAGATGTTCGAGTAGTTAGCGGCCCGCCACTCGGCGAGAGCCTGCGAAACGCCGGGCTCGATCGGAGGCCCTGACTGGGCAAATATCCCTGCGGCGAGTACGATCAAGAAAATTGGAACGCTGATAAAGCGGATCGGGCGGAAAAGACCGGATCCGAACAAGACCGGAAAGCCGAAGGCATACGAGAGTGGAGATGCGCATCTACCTGCTTTCATATATCTTATCCGCCCCTATCCGCTTCATCCGTCCAATCCGTGTTTAAAATCCTTCATCTCCAAACAATTAAGCGGCGAAGCCTGTAAGTACTTCGCCGCCCACATTATTACCTTGTCTCGCCCTCTAGTTAAAGCTAAATGCGATATATCCATTCGCCTTGACGGGTTGGCCGTCGCGAACCACCGGTCGGAACTTCCACTTAAGGATGGCGTCCTTTGCGGCTCCCTGCAGCAGGATCGGTCCCGAGGCCTTTTGCACCTGGGCGACCTCACCATTCTCATCGATCAGAACGTCCACGCGAACAACCCCTGTCATGTGCATTGAACGTGCCACTTGCGGATACACGGGCTGTGTCTGCTTTGTCACATAAGACACGAGCGAACCAACATCTACCGGCGCGGTCGATTTGGATCTCTCGGTCTTTGGCGTCTCTGCAACCGTCTTCGTTTCCTGTTTCGGCTCCTGAATTACCGGCTGTTCCTGTTTGGGTTGGAGCTTGGGCTGGTCGACCTTTGGCTGCTCGGTTACGACGGGCGGCTGAGAAACAACGTAGGTCGGCTTGTCATTCTTGGCGACGTTATTGTCGCTCGGCTCATTCGCAACCTGACGTTCGCGTGTCTGCGTATCAGCAACGGGCTGGAATACCGGTGCCGTGGTATTGCCCGTTCCCGAATTGCTGGGCATCACCTGAGCCAACGAGCTGTCGCCCTCGGTGACGGCACTTAGGACGGTGGAGCGCGAATTCGCCATCGACTCACGAGTATCGGCAACCTCGTCGCGCCAGCGCTTTGCATCGTAATCATCGCGGGCGATCATGCTGCGGGAAACGCTCGCCTCCTCGAGCAACGCCATCGCGTCCGCGGCCTTTGACTTATCAACGCCCATTTCCTTGGACTGGGTGATAACAAGCTCAAGCGTCTCGCGCATTTTGTCGAGATCATTCAACGCCTCTTGAGGAAGTGCACGATCGCTCGTTTTCAGGCCAA
>JAFAOW010000182.1 GCA_019247455.1 Acidobacteriota bacterium
GACCCATGTTGAAAGTATTTGCCGCAATGTCACCTCACCCAGAGCGGGGTGCGTAGCGGTAAGGTCAAGCTGTTCATCGGTCAATTGCCAGCGAACGAGTTTCTCGAGATTCGCACTGCGGAGATGCGCAAATTCCGTTAGCAATTCGTCGAGCGATTTGCCCTTAGATCGCTCGAACTGAGCGAGCCTGTCGTACGGCTCGAAGGTGCGGTTCTCGCCTTGGGCGAGGATCATCTCCGCGCGGGCGATCCAGTCAGTTTCCTCTCCATGGATGAGATGGCCGACGACGTCGTACGGGCTCCAGTTTTCGCGACTGCCGCCTTCGTGCGTCCACGCTTCGGACAAGCCATCGAGCATTCTCGACAGAGTGTAAGGGGTTTGCCGAAGGATCTCGACGGCGCTTTCGATGCTGAAGTTCATATCAGAGCTTTGAATAAAAGAAAATGGGGCGATTCTCGATCATGGTTGTTTAGTTTTCGCCGGAGTGAGTGTTAAGCCCTTGCTGACGCGCAGGCTTCTGCATTGGCCGTCTCATTCTATAGCTTTGCGATGTCAACGTAATAAAGGTCCGTCGCGACGTCGAATGTATCTTTTGTAAGCGGCGTCTGCATCGTCTGCCATTCTGTCGTCGGCTTGATGATACGCCAGTTATCTTTTGCACCGACCTTGATAGGCATCGAGAACGCGGGCTCGTCAGCCTTCCAGCGATAAGCGACCATTCCGGTTGTGAATTTCAGTTCAAGCACCGGTATCGCGGCGTGTCGCAAATACTGATCGAACACGGGTGTAAGATCCATCCCGGTCCGGTCGTTAAAGAACGCGACGAGGTCTTCGGTCATGATCGTCTGGTATTTGAATTTCTGAAACAGGTCGCGGATCAGCGCGTAGAACTTGCGATCGTCATCAATGACGCTCCTTAAAGTGTGTAGGAATAGAGCGCCTTTGAAATACATATCCTGCGGCGGCTCGGTGTTGGTGCCGCGATGTGTGATGATCGGAGTGCGGTTTTGGACCTTTTTCTTTAGGGCGTTGGTGTACTTGAGGTAATCGTCGTGAGCCCAACGGTACTCGACGTAGAGGCACTCGAGATACGTCGTCCATCCCTCGTGGATCCACATATCCGAAACGTCGGCGGCGGTCACGGCATTACCAAACCACTCGTGACCGCTCTCGTGAATGATGATGAAATCAAACCGGGTGCTGATCCCCACCCCGGTCCAATCGCGCTCAAGGTAGCCGTTAGCAAATCGATTCCCATAGGTCACGGCACTTTGGTGCTCCATACCCGAATAGGGAACCTGGATGAGCTTGTAACCGTCTTTTTTGAAAGGGTATTCGCCAAAGATGAACTGATAGGCCTTTAGCATCCCTTTTGCCTGTATGAACTGGGCCTTTGCCTTTTCGAGATCCTCGGGAAGCGCGTAGAAATCAAGGGTCAAGTCATCGAGCTTGTCGGACCAGTGTTCGTAATTACCGATGTTGAGGCTGACATCGTAATTGTTGATCGGATAGTTGATGTGGTAATCCCACTGCGTGAAGCCGTCACCCAGATCGCGCTTCTTAAGAAAGCGGCCATTCGACACGTCGGTCAAGCCGTTAGGGATTATGACGTGCATCCACATCTCGTTGACCTCGTCCTTCCATTGGTCCTTGTTCGGCCACCAAAGGCTGGCGCCGAGTCCTTCGCAAGCAGTGAAGACCCACGGTCGTCCCTTCGGGTCCTTTCCGAATGTGAATCCGCCGAACCTTCCGATCGTCTTCGGTGTGCCGTGATATTCGAAAGCGATCGTGTAGGTCTGGCCTTTTTGCAGCGTGGTGGGGAAGTCGACGAAGACCGCGCCGGAATCGCGTTCGTACTTGAGCTCGCGCTTCGCCATCGTGATGTGATCTATGTACAAGTTGTCGTAGAGATCAAGCTGAATGCGGGTGTCGTCGGACAGCATCTTGAACTGGATCGAGTTAGTGCCGGTGATGTAATTTCGCGATGGGTCGACCTTGATCGTCAGGTCGTAGGCCAGCAAGTCATTATTTGCCCGATACTTGCCGTATTCACCGCGAAGAATATCCGCGTGGGTGGGCCCCGGGGGTGTCGGCGTGGGCGTCTGAGAATCGACCGTAACGGCGAATAAGAGACACAGAACGGACGGCAATAGTACGGCGGCTCGCAAGTTCGTTCTTGTAAACGTGTTCAGAATAAACGGAAGCATAACATTTTTGCGGCGTGCACAAACACGCCGCTTTTATTAATCTCTAACTCGAATGAAGGCACCGCTCGTCGCTATTATCGGACGTCCGAACGTCGGCAAATCCACGCTGTTCAATCGCCTGACGGGCTCGCGCAAAGCGATCGTCGGTGACGAACCGGGGATCACGCGCGACCGGATGTTCGGTGAGGTGGAATGGCGTGACGGCGCTTTTCGGCTTGTCGACACCGGCGGGATCGTGCCGGATGATGAGGCGATCATTCCAGCCAACATCTTCAAGCAAGCTTCCGCGGCGATCGACGAGGCCGCCGCTATCATTTGGGTGGTCGATGCGAGGGCCGGCGTCATCCCGTTGGATGAAGAGCTGGCGGTCCTGCTTCGAAACACGGGCAAACCCGTCTTCATTGGCGCTAACAAGTCTGAATCGCGGCGAGTTGAGGATGAGGCAGGCGAATTTCATCGATTTGGGTTCGAGCTCATTCCCATCTCTGCCGAGCACGGCAACGGCATTGGTGAACTCCTGGATTCGGTCTTTGAAGTTCTGGAGACGGATGCCGCATCCGAGCCCGTCGAATCGAACGAGATCAAGCTTGCGATCATCGGGCGTCCAAACGTTGGCAAGTCTTCGTTACTCAATAAGATCCTCGGCGAGGAGCGGGTCATCGTTTCGCCGATAGCCGGAACTACGCGAGATGCGATCGACACCCGTTTGACGGTCGACGGGCAGGATCATTTGTTGATCGACACTGCGGGGATTCGCCGAAAGGGAAAAACCACCGAGATGGCCGAGAAGCTCTCAGTCATCATGGCGCGAAAATCGCTTGAGCGCGCGGATGTTGCTATTCTCGTCATCGACGCAGTAGAAGGGGTGACCAATCTTGATGCAAACATCGCAGGCTACGCCCTCGAATCGGGTTGCTCCATCATCATTGCAGTTAATAAATGGGACGCTATTGAGGAAAAAGAGACCAATACCATCTATGAATTCGAGCGCTCGGTGAGACGAGGAATGAAATTTCTCGACTGGGCACCGATCGTGACGATCTCCGCCCTAACGGGTCAACGAGTTACGAAGATCCTGCCGCTCGTAGCGAAGGCGGCCGAAGCCCGCACAAAGCGCATTCAAACTTCACAATTAAATCGCTTCTTCGAGGAAATGATCTCGCAGCCCAAGGGCGGAACCGCTCCGTCGCCCGTAAAGGGCGGGTTCTCACGGCTTAAAGTACAGTTCATTGCACAAGGCGGGACCCGGCCGCCGCTCTTTATCCTGTTTACCTCGGGCGGGAAGCCGGGCCTGCACTTTTCATACCGTCGATATGTTGAGAATCGGCTGCGTGAAGAGTTCGAATTCTTTGCAACTCCGATCCGCCTCGTAGAACGGCACAAGAGTAAAGGTAAGGGCAGATGACGTCGTTGAAATCGCATTTTGCACTTCGCTAGAATCTCCCTTACCTCAGTTCTGTCTATGGATGTAATTCTTTTGATCATTCGGGTGATCCTTGCCGGCGTGCTTGGGCTTGCCGCAATAGCCAAGTTAATCGACCAGGCTGGCTCGCAAAAGGCCATGGCCGAGTTCGGCGTTCCTGATCGGTATACGAGGTTTGCAAGCCTTGGCTTATCCGTTCTCGAGATCGGGTTGTCGATATCGCTGCTGTTTGTAACTACATCATGGTTCGCGGCCGTCGGAACGGCGGCACTTCTCTTGGTCTTCATCTCCGCGATGCTTTACCAGGTCGTTAAGGGCAACGCGCCTGATTGTCATTGTTTCGGCCAGATGCATAGCGAGCCGGTTGGGACATCCAGCATCATTAGGAACATCCTTCTGTTTGCGGCAAGCATTTTTCTCGTTGTCAAAGGACGTGCGGGACAGGGATTCAGTCTCGTTCAGTCTGATCAGGACGTCGTTACGATGCTGATCGGTATCTGTGTCATCGGACTACTGTTGGCGGCGACTGTTTATTTGTCGGGGATCGCCGCAAAACAGAACGAAATACTCCGCCGTATCGAGGTAGTGGAGGCCGTCGCGCTTGATGGCGGTGCCGTCGAACGAAATGAAGCGGGCAGCCCGAACGAAGGTCTTCCTATCGGCGCCGTCGTACCTGATCTTGCATTGTCTGACCTGGCTGGCGACACAGTGACCTTGAGCGGTCTCCGAGAGGAGGGGCTGCCGGTCCTATTCTTCTACGTCTCGCCTACATGCAATCCATGCAAGGCTCTCGTGCCCGAATTCAACGAATGGCGCGCGGACCTCGCCGGTAGAGTAAGGTTCGTCTTCCTCAGCAGCGGTACGGCCGAAGAAAATCGTGACAAGTTCGAGGGCGGCATCGCTGACGACGTGCTGCTGCAAAAGGAGCGCGAGGCCTCGGAGGCGCTCCAGATCAGGTGGACGCCAACCGCCATACTGATGGACCCGCGCGGCCGAATTGCCAGCCATATGGCCGCAGGCGACAGGGCGATACGAGACCTGATCGACAGGATAAAGAACGAGGACCTGGAGGCCGGTTATAAATATTTCGCCTTCGCCAAGACGCCGACGAAGATCCGTATTGGCGAGAGCATTCCTAATATTGAGCTGACCGATATCGACGGCCGGGCGTTGACGCAAGATCACTTTAGAGGAAAGGAGACACTTGTAACTTTCTGGAGCGCGGGCTGCGCGCACTGCCGCGTCATGATGGACGAGCTTCGCGAATGGGACATAACACGCGGCGAGAATGACCCGAATCTGGTCGTCTTCTCCGATGGCGATGAAGAAGCTCACCGAGAGTTTGGATTGCGCGCCCCTGTCGTCATCGACAAGGATCACAAGAACGCCGTCGAGTTCGGGATGTTCGGAACGCCATCCGCTGTGCTTGTCGACGCGCACGGCAAGATCATTACGGAAACCGCTGTTGGTGCGCCGAACATCTGGTCGCTGATCGGGCGTCGAAATTAATGCCTTCCCCTATTGAGTGGACAGTGACGTCGCGCGATGGCAGATCGCGCGCAGGAGCCTTGCGAACCCGGCGCTCGGTGATCGAGACTCCTGTTTTTATGCCAGTCGGTACGCAGGGGGCCGTAAAGGGAATTCGTTTCGAGTGGCTTGAGAACGAGATCGACGCTCCGATAATACTGGCAAACACGTACCACCTTTTCCTCCGGCCGGGAATCGAGACCATCCAGCATTTCGGCGGCCTGCATCAGTTCTCGTCCTGGAACCGGGCGCTGCTAACGGACTCGGGCGGCTTTCAGGTCTTTTCATTGTCTGACCTGAGAAAACTTACAGAAGAGGGAGTAGAGTTTCGATCTCACCTCGACGGGAGCAAGCAGTTCTTGTCACCCGAGGGATCGATGGAGATACAGGCCGCGCTGGGTTCCGAGATCGTGATGGCATTTGACGAATGCCCGCCCGGCGACGCGGGATATGACGCCACAAAACGGAGCCTTGAGCTAACCTCGCGATGGGCCGCCCGATCAAAAGCCTGTTTCGATAAGCTGCAAAATGACGGCTCCGACCTCGGCCGCCTTGTTGCTCCGGGCCTCAGCGGCGATCAGGCGTT
>JAFAOW010000091.1 GCA_019247455.1 Acidobacteriota bacterium
ACACCGCGATCCTTCCAATGCAGGACGTTCTCTGCCTCGGCAGCGATGCGACGATGAACCGACCGGCGACGACCGACGGCAATTGGCAATGGCGAATGTCAGCCGACGCGTTTTCTGACGAGCTTGTCTTGCGCCTAGCTGAAATGACCGAGCTCTACGGGCGCTCACCAAGTAAATGAGTACCGTTAAGAGTCGGGCTACCCTTCTGGAATGGCGAAGATCTAGCAGCGCATGTCGGGCAGTAGCCCGACTCTTAACGAATTCTATTTTGTGTTAATGTATTTTGACTCGAAATGGCAGCTAATCTGGTTCAGATAACTCGGCGTGGTTTCGGCGAAACGATGCGCAAGGACGGATGGTGGATACCCTCCGTCCTGACCTTTCTCGGCTTTTCGGCGTTCATAGTTTATTCGACCTGGGCCGCGTTCCAGGGACAGCATTATTCATTCGGGCCCTACCTCTCGCCGATGTATTCTCCGCTGATATGGGAGGCCGCGAACCAGCCTTTGTCCGAGCACTCGTGGCTCGGATCATGGCCTGCGTGGATACCTAAATTTCTATATGCGACGCCCGCCCTATTGATCCTCTGGGCACCGGGCGGATTCAGGTTTACCTGTTATTACTATCGCGGAGCTTATTACAAGGCGTTCTGGGCGGACCCTCCGGCATGCGCCGTCGGTGAGCCTCGCCACAGCTATCGGGGCGAGCGGAAATTCCCGCTCATTTTGCAGAACGTTCACAGATATTTTTTGTACCTTGCTTTGATCTTTATCGTCATCCTTTTGTATGACGCCATAAATGGATTCTTTTTTGCGGGCGCTGACGGCCATCGTCACTTCGGACTAGGAGTGGGGTCGATCGTTTTGACCCTCAATGTCGTACTGCTGGGCTCATACACATTTGGGTGTCACTCGCTGAGACATCTGATCGCGGGACGGATCGACGAGATGTCAAAGCATCCCCTTCGTTTCTCGCTCTACAAATTCGTCAGCAGGCTGAACTCACGGCACATGATGTTCGCGTGGTTCTCGCTGTTTTGGGTAGGATTCAGCGACTTTTACGTGCGTATGTGCTCGATGGGTGTTTTCCACGATCTCCGGCTGTTTTGATGACGGACTATCCAACATTTGAACACGACGTTATAGTCGTCGGTGCGGGCGGGGCGGGGCTTCGCGCTGCGATCGAGGCTTCGGCTCACGGCGTTTCTGTTGGACTGATCTGCAAGTCGCTGCTTGGCAAGGCCCACACGGTAATGGCCGAGGGCGGCATGGCTGCGGCCATGGGCAACGTCGACGACCGCGATAACTGGAAGGTCCATTTTTCTGACACAATGCGCGGCGGCCAGTACGTCAACAACTGGCGAATGGCAGAGCTCCACGCCAAAGAAGCTCCTGATCGCGTTCGCGAGCTCGAAGCTTGGGGAGCGGTCTTCGACCGCACCAAAGACGGTAAGATCCTTCAGCGAAATTTCGGCGGCCACCGTTATCCTCGCCTCGCGCACGTCGGCGACCGCACGGGCCTCGAATTGATCCGCACCCTGCAAGACCACGGCATCCACCAAGGGATTGAGGTATACATGGAGATCACCGTCATTTCCTTGCTAAAGGATGGCGATCGCGTCGTCGGATGTCTGGCTTACGAGCGCGAACACGGCCGCTTTCGTATCTTCAAGTGCAAAGCTTTGGTGCTCGCGACCGGCGGCGTAGGACGTGCGTTCAAGATCACTTCAAACTCCTGGGAAGGCACAGGAGATGGTCATGCTCTCGCATACGATGCAGGAGCCGAGCTTATAGATATGGAATTCGTGCAGTTCCACCCGACGGGAATGGTTTGGCCCCCCTCCGTGCGCGGCATTCTTGTAACTGAAGGAGTCCGCGGCGAAGGCGGCGTTTTAAAGAACAGCGAGGGTCGTCGTTTCATGTTCGACGACATTCCCGACAACTACAAAGATCAGACCGCGAGCGATCCGGAAGAAGGTTGGCGTTACACGCAAGGCGACAAGTCTGCTAACCGACCGCCCGAGTTGCTCACCCGAGACCACGTCGCCCGTTGCATCAATCGCGAGGTAAAAGCGGGACGTGGCTCCCCACATGGCGGCGTGTTTCTCGACATCGCGTGGATCAAGGAGAAGCTGCCCAATGCGGCCGAGCACATCAAGAAGAAATTGCCCTCGATGTATCACCAGTTCATGCAGCTGGCGAATCTCGACATCACGACGACTCCCATGGAAGTGGGCCCGACGACGCATTACATAATGGGCGGTATCCGCGTCGACGCCGACACCCAGGCGTCGACGGTTCCGGGGCTCTTTGCCGCTGGGGAATGCGCGGCAGGCATCAACGGGGCGAATCGCCTCGGCGGAAATTCACTCTCTGACCTCATCGTCTTCGGCAAGCGAGCCGGAGAATA
>JAFAOW010000093.1 GCA_019247455.1 Acidobacteriota bacterium
GGATAGATGTATGTGCCGCGCGCAATGTATTCCTTGAGGATGTCGTTTTGGATCGTGCCGTTGACCTTGTCGAATGGGACGCCTTGCTTCTTGGCCACAGCGAGGTAAAGACACAGCAGTGTCGACGCCGTCGCGTTGATGGTCATCGACGTCGAAACCTGATCAAGCGGAATGCCATCGAGCAAGGTCAGCATGTCGTCGAGACCATCTATAGCGACGCCTACCTTTCCGACCTCGCCTCGTGATAACGGGTCGTCAGAATCGAGCCCGATCTGGGTCGGCAGGTCGAACGCGACACTCAATCCTGTTGTGCCTTGCGAGAGGAGATATTTGTACCGGGCGTTGGATTCCCCAGCGGTCGCAAAACCCGCGTACTGGCGCATCGTCCAGAACTTTCCGCGGTACATATTAGCTCGAACGCCTCGCGTATAAGGGAAGGCGCCGGGTGCCCCGAGGTCATCTTCGTAGTCGACCGCGGTGATGTTCGTGGGGTTAAAGTCGGTGGGTAGTTCGATGCCGGATGAGGTCTCGAACTTGTCGCGTCGCTCGACCATTTGCGAACTAGATTAGCACACGAGCAGCAAGATGCGGGCAACCTTGGAACGTATGCAAGCATACGGTCGCTTTCTGTAAACCGTTGCAAATTAAAGCTAACGGGCCTCAACAATTTCAATTCGATCCGAAACTCCTCTGTTGGATCTCTGGGACGCTGCGGCGTCCCCCTTTTTTTAGTCTGACACGGCAGCTGCCCCCGTCTTCTCGAGGCGGCAGTGCTTTAGGTCCATGGTCGAGGGCGTCAGATCCAGTGTGCCCTTTATTCGGATCTGCATGCCCGCGGCAACCTTCTTATCGGTGAACTCAGAGAAATTCGCCTTCTCGACCTCACATCGGATCGTCGGCGTTCCCGAAAGGTCCACCTCCGTTTCCTTGAACCGCACCAGCCCGACGTCACCGGTCAGGTCGACGACCTCGGCGGTTCCCCAAACAGCAACTTCTTTACCGTTATATTTTGAACGGAAATCGCCGGGAGACTTCTTGAACTCACGACGGATCTCTCCATTAGAATGTACAAAGCCTGGCGGAGTGTCAGCCTTGCCGCCGCAAGAAAGGAGAAAAGCTACAAACAGGAAAGGAAGTGTGGAAAAACGCATGATCCTCTCTAACAAATTTGATTTTTTTGACTAATGAACCCGCCTAACCTAGCATAATCGCTTGAATTACTTCAACTATTTCACCGAGATCGAGGAGACGTTCGTCAGGCGGCGGGGGAAGCACCTGTTCCTGAGCCCCATCGATTGGGCGCTGATCGAAGGCTGGCAGGAGAGAGGCATCCCGCTGCATATCGTGATCCGCTCGATCGAATCGGTCTTCGACGTTTTTGATAAACAGCCGGTTGGCACGCGCACGATCAAGAGCCTTTTCTATTGCCGAGAAGAGGTCGAGGCGCAGCACGACGAATGGCTGCGATCACGGGCGGGCGGGAGCCCTGAGTCGAGCGAGTCCGGAGGGTTCACCGTTTCGACGGAGGGGGCTAGATCTCTGATCGAAAAGGCTGTCGCGCAACTTGAGGCTAATTCGATCGCGGTTCTTAGCGACGACACCGAGCGAGCTGTCACGAGGCTTAAGGGACTTCTCGCGAATCTCCCTAACGATCCGGAAACCATAGATAAGACACTGGGCGATATCGAGAAAGTGCTTGATCGCGGCATGCTAACAAACTGGGAAAAACCGCATCTAAAGGCGTTGGAGAAAGAGATCGCTGGGCAGCTTCGAGCTTATAGATCGGAAATGGAGCCGGCAGCATACAAGAATACGTTCGAGCTGATGCTGCTCAAGAGACTTCGTGAAGAAGCCAATATCCCGCGGCTCGGACTTTTTTATTTATGAGACGAATCTTATTCGCTTTCCCGATCGTTTGCTTGGGTCTGATCGGCGTATGCGCGCAGCCGAATCGGACGGTGCGCAGCACCCCACCGGCAGCGAAGCCGGTTGCCGCCGGTGCCCTTGCCGATCGGGGCCGGGTGATCGGGCGGACGTATACGAACAACACGTTTCGCTTTGAAGTTACGTTTCCTGACGAATGGCTGATCCCGGGCAACGATTTTGAGGATTACATGAAAAAGCAGGGCTTCGACGTGAGTCTGAAAGCCCCAGCCAACCTTTCGCCCGCAGCTAAGGCCGCAGTAACCGCCGCCATAAAGCGGCTTCAAATAGTGATGACGGCTTACAGCTCCATGCCCGGCACACCGGGACAAGCGGTTGTCAGGGTGGCGTTCGAGAGCCTTGCCGCGAATCCGCAGATCAAGGATGGAGTTGATTACTGCGATGCGATCCGATCGACCTACGGGGCGCTTCGGTTGCCCGCCGGTTCTCAGGTTTCCGAGACGCAGGCAGAAAAGCTCGGTAAGATGCAATTCGCGTTTCTCGATTCGACCTCAGGAGGGAGCAAGATGCGCACTTACGTCACGGTGCGGAACGGTTACGCCATCCTTTTCCGGATCGATTACAAGGATGACGCCGACCTTCAGGTGCTGCGCAAGGTTCTGTCAGACGGTAACTTCGACCTGAAATAACATATCAGTTTTGTTCGAACCGGTTCTGTGATAAACAGGACGGGTTCTCTGCACTTGTAATGGGATCCGTGAACAACAACGCCGGCGCTCAGCCGGCCAGATATTACCGCAGTGGGGACGTGCTTGAGGTGACGATCGAGAAGATCGTGCCGCGCGGATTCGGCTTGGGCTTTGCGGAAAACCTTACGGTGCTCGTCCCGCTTGCAGTTCCAGGCGATTTGCTGGAGGTTCGTATTCGCGAGAAGAAAAAGCGGATGGCGTTCGCAGAGATAGTCAAGGTGCTGCGGCCGGGGCACGAGAGATCGACGCCGCCGTGCCCGCTGTTTGGCGTGTGCGGCGGCTGCGATTTTCAGCAAATGAATTACGCAGCGCAGGTTGAGGCCAAGCGCGGGATCATTCGGGATTGCCTTGTTCGTATCGGTAAGATCGAGGTAACTGATGATGACATAACTATGATCGCGAGCCCGCACCCCCTTGAGTATCGTTCGCGGGCGCGATGGCATTTCGACAAAGCCAATCAGCGGATAGGGTATATGCGGCGCGATTCGAACGAGGTGGTCGACGTGGCCGCTTGTCCTATCCTCACGCCCGGCCTGGTTTCCACCCTCGAATTTCTGCGGGAAAGCACGGACTGGAATTCCTATCACGGGGACGTCGAGCTTGAAGCGGCGAGCGGCGAAGCTGGACGCGTTTCAACCTTTTCCCGAGCGGCTCGTGAGGCCGCGGCGATAGTTTCGGTACGGCTGGCAGGTGAGGAGTATTCGTATTCGGCCGAGACGTTTTTTCAGGCAAATCGCTTTTTGATAGAGAGATTGATCGAGAGCGCTATCGGAGATGCGGCGGGAGAGAGTGCTCTCGACCTCTATTCGGGGGTCGGGCTTTTCGCGCTGGCGCTGGCAAGGCGCTTCTCGCGCGTGACGGCTGTAGAAGAAAACGGTGCTGCCGTTGAGTTGGCCCAGATGAATATCGCTAATGCACACCTTGAGAATGTGCAGGTGCTGCACAAGGGTGTCGAAAAACATCTTTCCCGACGCAAGAAGATCACAGCAGACTTCGTACTGCTCGATCCGCCGCGTTCGGGGACGGAGCCCCGGACGATCGAGCTTTTGACGAGGGTGCGGCCGCGACACATTTCTTACGTCTCGTGTGAGCCGTCGATCTTGGCTCGCGACCTGCGGCTGCTTCTTGACGCGGGATATAGGATCGAGTCCATAACCGGCATCGATCTCTTTCCTCAGACGCATCATGTCGAGACGGTGGTTCATCTACGAAATGCCGGGACCAGCGAACAATAGGCGAGCATTTCTCGTACAATCATTCAATTGAGCTGACCCTGTTTCTTTCAGAACCGATATCCACTGGCTTAAGCTAGTGGCAACTCATAAAATCTAGCTATGCCGCGTAAAAAGTCAGATGCCCTCGAACCACGGGAACCGAACTCGATAACTTGCCGTTACTGCGGCCAGAAGAATTCGGTCAAGCCCGGCTATCAGAACCGGGATGCCAATTGCGGGCGCTGCAAGCTTCCGCTGTCCGACGAACCTCACAAGAAGTTTCACGACCTGCATAAGAACGAGTACATCCATCCCGCGGATGCAAAGGCGCTGGCTGCGTTGAAGGCTATTCCGGGCGTGGATTCCGCGCTCAAGAAGCTGCTTGAGTGGACGGGCGAGTCGGCGATCCGGGTGATGTTCATGGCGAGCGCGGTCAAGGTAACCCCAAACCAGTGTCCGGACCTTTACGCCAAGCTTGAGATAGCGTGTAAAACGCTGGGGGTTGAACAGCCGGATATGTTCGTGCAGCAAAATCCGATCGTGAACGCCTTCACGGGCGGTGTTGAGAAACCGATCATCGTGCTTCACTCGGCCCTGGTCGAGCGGCTGAATGATGAAGAAACGCTCGCAGTCATCGCTCATGAGGTTGGCCATATACACGCCGAGCATGTTTTGTACATCACTGCAGCTAGGCTGATCGAGTTCGCGCTGAATCGTTCCGTTGCGGCGCTGTTGCCGGGGGCAGAGATCGTAAAGCTCATCGTTTCGATGGGCGTCGCGAGCGCCCTGCTCGCTTGGGCGCGCCGAGCGGAGCTTTCGTGCGATCGAGCGGCACTGATGGTCACGCAGGACGCTCATGTCATCGGCAAGACAATGATGAAACTCGCGGGCGGCACTTTCGCGTCCAAGATCGACTACGACCTTTTCCTCGAACAGGGCAGAGAATTCAAAAAGCAGTATGACGCGAGCCGTCTCGACCGTTTTTGGGCGGACGTAATGAATGCAGGACTCTCGCATCCATTCCCGATATGGCGTGTCGCAGAGATCCTCGAATGGGTTGAAACGGGCCAGTATGAGGAACTGATGGCCAAGCACGCCTAACGTCGCCAACTCAAGAAAAACGTTGACCTTACAGGTTTTCTAGGGCTAAACTGGTTAAAGAATCTCTTGGCTGCACGGCATCCTGCCGCCCTTCGCAGCCGGCCCTTATTCTTTCCGATAGTTTATGGCGACTAGAATCGACGACCTCCTTCGAATGGCGATGAGCTTTGGCGCATCCGATCTGCACTTGCGTGCAGGCTCATTCCCCGTTATTCGCGTCACCGGTGAGCTAAAGCCATTGACAGGGGTTAGCCGCCTTACACAGGACGAGACGCTGGAGATGGCGTTCTCGATGATGTCCAACCGGCAAAAACAGCACTTTAAGGAAGTCTTCGAGGTAGACATCGGTTACGGAGTTTCGGGCCTGGGGCGCTTTCGCGTAAATATCTTTCAGCAGAGGAATTCTATAGGGATCGTCGCCCGCGTAATCTCGGACAAGATCCGATCCTTTGCCGAGCTGGGGCTGCCGCCCATCCTAAACACGATCGCGGAGGAAAACAGGGGACTCATTCTTGTAACCGGCACCACGGGTTCGGGTAAATCGACGACGCTTTCGGCGATCGTCGATCACATAAACGAAAAGCGAAATTGCCATATTGTCACGATCGAAGACCCGATCGAGTTTCTCCATAAAGACAAGGAATCTTTCATCACGCAGCGAGAAGTTGATGTCGATACAAGATCATTCGCTGAGGCACTGCGAGGAAGTTTGCGCCAGGACCCGGATGTGATCCTCGTCGGCGAAATGCGCGACCTTGAAACGATCGAGACGGCATTGGTGGCGGCCGAAACGGGTCATTTGGTGCTCTCGACGCTGCACACGATCGACACGGCCGAGACGCTGACTCGGATCATTTCGGCGTTTCCGCCGTATCAGCAAAAATCCATCCGTATTCAGCTTGCAGGGCTCTTGAAGGCCGTTGTTTCTCAGCGATTGATGAAATCGGCGAAAGGGAACAGCCGCATTCCGGCGGTCGAGATCCTGCGTTCGACACCTTTGATCCGTGATTACATCCTGCACGAGGACAAGACCGCGTCTATCCGCGACGCGATCGCCGCGGGCACCTCGCAATACGGAATGCAGACGTTTGACCAGTCGATGTTTTATCTCTATCAGTCTGGCCTCGTCAGTCTCGATGAGGCGCTGCGTGGATCGTCTAACCCGGATGAATTTCGCCTTCGGCTCGCCGGCATTCAAAACACGACATCGTCATCGCGTGAAGAGATGGAAAAAACGAGCGGTGTTGGGAGCATCCCGGACGTCATTACGCGAAACTAAGAATCCGCTAAAATCCCGTTTTTCAACGATTTTCAGCCCTATAGCCTTGACACTCCTCGCGGTGAACGAGTAAATTCTAGTTTTACCACTGAGCGGAAGTTGGGAAGATCAGGCTACGTGTCGGCATCCTTGCGTTCGGCTTTCAAAAACGCTGCAGATGACCGGCCGTCGGCACATTCTCTCGACCCACTTTTTGGTAGAAGTAAATTAGAAGGAACAGCAAAACAATCGTAAATGAGTAACCAGGCAACCAACGGTGTTGAAGAATCGGAAACGATCGAGAAAACAACGCCCGAACAATCACAATCAACCACTCCCGCGTCACAGGACACCGCGGCTGAAAGTGCTGCCGCGAGCCACGCCGCTTCGTCGGAAATTTCAGCTGCAGCCTCTCCGGCAGGGGCCGAACCAGTGCGCGACGCCGCTCCGAGCGCTCCGGCGCCGCCGCCAAGCGCACCTGCGGAGGATACTTCAGCGACACCCGATATTGATTTCGGCGCGATCCTTGAGCAGTTCGAGCAAGAACAAACCGCATTTCATCCAGGGGATCTCGTGAATGGAACGGTTGTCGGAGTCAACGAGCGCGGTGCGTTGGTAGATTTTGGTTACAAAAGCGAGGGTTTCGTTCCGATCGAAGAATTAACGGATGCGGAGGGCAACACCACGGTCGCCGCTGGAGAGAAGATCGACGTTGTTCTTCGCAGCATGCATTCGCCCGACGGCGCCCCGCTCCTTTCGCGCAACGATGCGTTGGGCCGTAAGGTTTGGGACGACATTGAGGCGGCATATCAATCGGAAACACCCGTCAAAGGAAAGGTAATAGACAAGACCAAGGGAGGCCTAAGGGTCGATGTGAACGGCATTGAGGCATTCCTGCCGGGCTCACAGATCGATTCGCGTCCGATCCGCGGCCTCGACACGTATGTCGGCGAGGAGATCGAGGCGAGGGTGATCAAGTTCAGCCGCCGGCGGAATAACATCGTGCTTTCGCGCAAGGTGCTGACCGACGAGGTCGTCAACGCGCAAAAGGCCGAGACAATGTCGAAGATCGACCTTGGTTACATCGTTGACGGCACGATCAAGAACCTCACCGAGTACGGTGCGTTCGTCGACATCGGCGGTATTGACGGCCTTCTTCACGTGACGGATATGTCGTGGGGCCGCGTTCATCACCCGAGCGATCAATTCAAGGTCGGTGACCATATTCAGGTCAAGGTCCTGAAGCTGGATCGCGAAAAGGAAAAGATCTCGCTCGGCTACAAACAGCTTCAACCCGACCCATGGTCGACGGTCGTCGAGGTTTATCCTGTCGATACTAAGCTCAAAGGGACGGTCTCGTCGGTAACGGATTACGGCGTTTTCGTCGAACTCGAGCCCGGTGTAGAGGGTCTTGTTCACGTCTCGGAGATCTCATGGTCACGACGCGCGCAGAGCCCGAAGCGCGTTTTTCATAAGGGTCAGGAAGTCGACGTTCAGGTCCTGGGCGTCGATACGGTCGAGAAACGCATATCGCTTGGTATGAAGCAGTTCCAGGAGAATCCGTGGGACCGCATCGACGAGAAATATCCCGTTGGTTCGCGGGTTCATGGCAAGGTCCGCAATATCACGGACTTCGGAGCATTCGTCGAGCTTGAAGAGGGAATTGACGGGCTTGTCCACGTCTCCGACATCTCCTGGGCGAAAAAGATCAAGCATCCGAAGGACGTGCTGAAGAAAGATCAGGAGGTCGAGGCCATCGTGACGAATATCGACAAGCGCGGCCAGCGCCTGTCGCTTTCGATGAAGGACCTCACGCCGAGTGCCTGGGAAGGTTTCGTTGCTACTCACCGTCCCGGTGATGTTGTACGCGGCAAGGTTTCGCGCTTCACGAACTTCGGCATCTTTGTCGAGCTTGGTGAGGGACTGGAGGGTCTCTGCCACATCTCCGAGTTGTCGGATGAGCGTGTCGAGCGTCCAGAGGACGTTGCTCAGCTCGGACAGGAATTGGATTTTAAGATCCTTCGCATCGAACCGCAGGACCAGAAGATCGGCCTTTCGCGGCGTGCTGTCGGTAAGGAAGACGAGCCTGTCGTCGATACTCGCATCTACTCGAGCGAGGCGAAGAGCGGCATGGCAAGCTTAGGCGAATTGGCAAACCTCAAATTCGGCAATGCCGCGGCTGAGACCCCTGCCCAGGAGCCTGCAAAGAAATCAAAGAAAGAGGCTCAGGCTGAAAAGGCCGAGTCCGAGTCCGCTGCTGAGGCACACACCGAAACCGCATCTACGGGCAAGGCGCCTGCCGCGGATTCGCCTGCCCCGTCTGTCGAGGCGGCCGAGACCACTCCCGAGCCGGCAGGTACGCAGGAACAGGCTGACGCGAGCGCGGCGTCTGAACCGGCCGAGGAAGTCTCCCCCGAAAGCGGTGAGGCGACCGGCGCAGGTGAGCCTGTCGCAGAAAAGCGGGAACAAAAGGATCCGAACGCAGGGTCGGAGGAGGAGTCAGAAAAGCAATCCGCCTAACTTTTATCAAGGGAAATACAGGTAATACGATCTCTGGAGTAGCAAACGACGATGACAAAAGCTGATCTGGTTGAAACGGTAGCTCAGGAAGCGGACATGACCAAGAAGGACGCCGAACAGTTGGTCGAGATCATCTTTGACAGTATTACTAACACCCTGAACAAGGGCGAGAAGATCGAGCTTCGAGGGTTTGGCAGCTTCCGCGTTCGGGAGCGAAATTCGCGCAAAGGAAGGAATCCGAAAACGGGAGCCTCGGTAGACATCCCGGCGAAACGCGTCGCGTATTTCAAGCCGGGCAAAGAGCTCAAAGAACTTATCAACCAGGGCGAATAGGACGCGAAGGTCATGGATGTACTTTGGAGTCCGTGGCGTTACGACTACATAGCGGGCGGCGCGAGGATCAGCGGCTGCGTCTTTTGCGATATTCTAAACGGCTCGGCAAGCGATGAGGAGAAATTCATCCTCACGCGTGCCGAGTTTAATTTTGCGGTCCTAAATATTTACCCCTACACATCCGGGCACTTAATGATCGTGCCTTACGAGCACTTGGCGTCGCTGTCGGCAGCTTCCAAGCAGGTGACCGATGAGATGACCGATCTCGTAAAACGGGCTGAGGCGGCGATCACCACAGCGTATTCGCCTGACGGGATCAATCTGGGAATGAACCTCGGTAAGGCGGCCGGTGCCGGAGTTGACGGACACATTCATATGCACCTTCTGCCGAGGTGGGTCGGCGACGTCAACTTTATGACCGCGGTCGGCCAAACGCGTACCCTTCCTGAGGCGCTTCCCGATACTTACAATAAACTTAAAGAGCTGATCTGATCAGACTGAGGCCTCGATCTTCGGGCAGAGAATGTAAGCTGCGAAAAGGTTGATGACTATCAGCCCGGTCAACACTATTGGCGGCAAGAACGTCAGAAACGCCATTACGATAAAACACACTGTAAAGATGGCGAGATTTATCGCAATGATTCCCTTCATGATCGAGGGCTCGGTGTGCTTTATGAGCAGGTGCCCGAGCGTAAAGCCACCCAGCAGACACATCAGTGTGAAGCACGCGCTAAGGGCCGTAAAAAGATTCCCGAATGTTGGGTGAAACCCAGCACCAAGGTCGAGATGATAGTTGTACAGCAGGTCTAGCATCTGCTGCTCCGTATCGTTCTCAGGCTTTTGTCTTACAAAGAAGCTCAGCGAATGGATGATCGCAGTGAGGAACTGGAAAAGGATGCCGGCCGTCAGCCAGAACGTGTAACGCTTCAGCATTTTCCTAGTTAATAGAATCAACCGCCTTCACGTCGGCGCCGGGTTCGACAGAGCGATCGATCGCCTCGTCCTCGATCTCGCCTCCGCGGGAAACAGGAACATCCTTCGGGTCAGCGTACTTAAGCCGTTGCTCCTTTGCATCTTCAGTCTTGAATTTGAACTCGCCTGAAGAGGGCGGCACGTACCCCGGATAATCGACTCGTGAATGATAGATCGCCACAAGGGACTTGATCATCGATTCGCGGATCTGCGTCAACTCCCGGAGCGTGAGGTCGCATTCGTTGAGCTGATCGTCCGCAAGGATCGCATCGATGATCTTCGTAATGATGAACCGAATATTCTCCTGTGTGGGCTCGGCCAGGGAACGCGCGGCGGCTTCGCAGGAATCGGCGATCATCATTATCGCGGCTTCTTTGAATTGCGGCTTGGGGCCCGGGTACCGGAAGTCGTTCTCGGAAACGATCTCATCGGGACGGGCCTCGTCATGAGCTTTTTTCAAAAAGTAATGAAGCGTGCGGGTACCGTGGTGCTGTGGAATAAAATCGATGATCCTCGGCGGAAGGCCCATCTCCTTTGCAAGCTTCGTCCCATAAGTTACGTGACTGATGATGATCTTCGCGCTTTGCGTCGGCTTAAGGCGGTCATGCGGATTTGTGCCCGTTTGGTTCTCGACGTAATGCTCGGGTGCGGCGGTCTTGCCAATGTCGTGGTAAAGGGCGCCGATGCGGGCGAGCAGGCCATTAGCCCCGACGACTCGACAGGCCTCTTCAGCAAGTTGACCAACGGCGTGAGAATGCTGATTCGTCCCCGGGGCACGCAGGGCGAGTTGGCCGAGAACGGGAAGATCTGCGTTCGAAAGCTCGAGGAGCTTTACGTCTGTGAGAATGCCGAAGAACGATTCGCACATCGGCAGCAGGACGGCGGTGACGGCCGCAGTGATCATCCCGCTGGCAAGACCGCACGCGATCGCGAGCAGGATCGTATTCAATTCCATCGCCTGCTGGGTGAAAGCAACCGTGGCAACAGCAAAAATGGCGGCGGAGATCCCGATCGTGGCCCCGGCGAGCGTAACGGTCTGGCGGCTGCGATACCTTCCAATGCCATAAACCGCGACCGACGAAACGATCGCTGAGAACACAGCGAATTCCAGTCCCCTTGGGGCCATGAAACCGGCCAAAAGGGAATTTAATAGCCCCGTGAAAAGAGCCGTTGGGCGATCCGCAAGGAGCGCCATCAGCAGACTGCCGGTCGCAAATGGAATGACAAATGACCAGAGAACTGAGTCATTAAGGGGCGACCGCACATTCTGCAGCGCTGTGAATTCAGCAAGTTTGAACAGTCCCGCGACTATCGCCGTCTGAGCAGCGACCACGAAGCCTAAGAGCGCAAAGGTCTTTTGCGCGGAGAGCGCCAGCCGGGGAAGGACGCCGCGGGTTTGAACAAATTTCCACGCGATCCAAAAGAGTGCGCTAACGAAAAGCAGAAGTCCAAAAAATCGATTCAACTGTCGCGACGAGAGCGTATACGTCCGGACCGCGTTTATCTTCGCGAGCGTCTCGGCAGTGATCATATCGCCTTGTCCGACGATCTTTTGTCCGCGTTTTAAAGCGATAGTTTGGGGCTGTACCGATTCGGCAGCCGATGCGCGCGCCGCATCCGTCGCCACGCTGTCGTACGAGATGCTCGGCTCGATCATGATCTCGCCCGCGGTGTAGAATGCGTCCTGCTCCCTTGACGACAAGCTCTTGATCGCGCTCAACCGCGTTCGAAATTTATCGCGGGCTGCCGATAGCGAGATCCAATTGCTCTCAGGCATCGAGACCGTCGATCTGAGATTCGGTTTTGACCTGTCGAAGACCGTTACTTCGTTTTGGAAGTATTGCCGCTCTGAATCGTCGTATATGTAACCTTCTGCCGCCTCTTTCAGAGCAGATTGGACCGCTTCAAGTTCATTACGGCTGAAATTCCGGGAGGATAGGACCCGTGCGACATCCGCACCGCCGACGCCCGTCCAGCGGCTTTCGCTCTTTGAATTGCTGTTTGAGGACCGCTGCAGGTTGCTATTGTCGCCGCCGCGCCGCTGTAAGGATTCCCACGAAGACAAAAAAGCCTGTACAGCGGTCTCGGAACGGTTCGATTCGTATCTGAATATTGGCCGGACCGAATCGCGGGCATTGACCTTGAGCTGTTCAAAGCCCTCGGTGTCGGTAATGTTCACATCGGCCGGGGCAGTGATCGTCTCACGGGCGATGTCGCCCTCGCGGTAAGGCTGTTCGCCCGTCGCCCGCCAAAAGGGGTTCTGAATAAGGAGTGTCGTCAGCAGGCAGAGAAGCGCGAAGCCGATCCAAAACCGCTGATTTTCGGTAAGCAGCGAGAATGGTTTCGCGATCATCGCAAAGATCCATTTACGCCATTCCGTTACGGGCGACTGCAGATCTCGAATTCGTTTGCTCATTGTGCGGCGGCCGTTTGAGTCGAGACTATGCTGTTCTTGCCGATCAGGAGCGCGGCCTTTTCCACGAGCGGCCGCAAAGACTCCCGCTGAATAGCTGAAATTGACACGCTTTCAGCACCAGTGTCAAGAGTTATCTGCCGCTCGAGATCCCGTAAAGCCTTGGCGGAAACGAGATCGGCCTTATTTAAAACTACGATCTCGGGAATTTGTTTGAGATCGAGATCGGCAAGTATCTTGTCAACGGATGCGATCTGCTGAAGGACCCGAGCATTTGCGGCGTCGACGACGTGGATCAACAGGGTACTGTCAGCGATCTCCTCCAGGGTCGCGCGAAAAGCCGAAACGAGAGCATCGGGCAGGTCGCGGATAAACCCGACCGTGTCGTTGATGATGACTTCTTGTTCGTATGGAAGGCGGAGGCGGCGCGAGGTAGGGTCAAGCGTCGCGAACATCTTTCGCTCAGCGTACACCTCGCTCTGTGTCAACGCATTAAGCAGTGTCGATTTTCCCGCATTCGTGTATCCGACAAGAGAAACGATCGGTAAACGCTTCTGAACGCGATTCTTGCGGCGTTCCTGGCGCTGATAGCCAAGAGAATCGACTTGTTTCTCAAGCTGGGAGATCCGATCGCGCACGCGCCGTCGGTCCGTCTCGAGTTTTGTTTCACCCGGGCCGCGGCCCCCGATCCCACCTGCCAGACGAGAAAACGCAGAGTTTTGTCCCATGACCAGTCGCGGCAGAAGATACTTGAGCTGTGCCAGCTCGACCTGAAGTTTTCCCTCGCGGCTCTGCGCCCGCTGGGCAAAAATATCCAGGATGAGCTGCGGGCGATCTATCACCTTCAGCTCGGTGGCCTCAGAAAGCGATCGGACCTGGGCTGGCGATAATTCCGTGTCGAAGACAATAAGGTCCGCTCCAAGACGCATCGAGCGGATGAGAAGATCGTCGAGCTTTCCGCGGCCCAGGACGGTCTTGGGATCGATCTGCGGGCGGCGCTGAATGATCTGATCCAAGACCACGACATCCGCGGAAGTCGCGAGTTCTGTGAGCTCTGCCATCGATTCTTTTGCCTCGTCGGTGTCGCCGGTAGTGACGCCTACGAGGATCGCGCGGTCACGCCCCGTTTGGCGATTCCGAGCCGTCTGACGGGCTCGAGCCATCTCGTCTTCAAGCGAATTGATCAAAGAGGTGAAGTCGTCATCCAGGTGGGCTGGGATAGCCGGATCTAAGAAAGCAAAATCGGTGTTGTTGGGCCCATCTCCATTTTTTAACGCGGATGAGACGGATCCGGCCGATCCAAATCCTGATCCGTTTTTATCGGCGTCATCCGCGTTCAGACTTTCGCTTGGCGCGACCGGCAACAGGTGCGCGGAGTAAACGAGACCCGGCAGGCCGGTTGAACGGTCCACCTGAATGATCGACATGAGATCGAGGCGCAGCAGGGCGAGGTCGGTGAGGTCGTCCTGAGTAAGCTTTTCGCCGAGCAGATGCGTGTGCACGCAGCGCAGGCCGCGGAATCGGTCCGTAGAAACGCGAGCGCGGCCGAAATCAGGCATCTCGATCTGCTTTGCGGTGCCGACCATGACATATTCGACCTGACCCCTTCGGTTCAGCAGGACGCCGATCTGACGGCCGGTCTCATTCGAGATCTCGGTCATCTGGCGTGCTAATTCCGGGGATATGATCTGGTCAGGCGAGACCCGGCGTGTCGAGAGGCGCTCGATGCGGCGAAGCTGGTTGTGTTTTAGGCCCTTTGTAAAGCCCGAGACTTCCTTAATAAATGCTCTTCCTCCAAGAAGGAGTATATCAATTTGACCACCGGGATTTAGAAAAAGGCTGACCGAGGGATGTGCCGCCTTTTGTTATCGGGCCTTCCGCAGAGCACCTTATTCGACAGGGTCCGAGGGAGAAAGTAGAATCTATCCCTTAAATGGGTCAGGCGGGCAAGATCATATCTATCGAACCGAAATACGCGATCCCGGGAGCGGAGATCGCTGTGAATTGTAACGGGTTTCGGGCCGAACACGGCTCGGACCACGCGGTGTTCGTTGACGATACCGATTGTCAGATCACGGCCGCTTCCTCCTCACGCATTTTGGCCGTAGTGCCCCCGGAGGTGGACGGCGGGAGCACGCGGGTACATCTCAGCAGCGGGGGCTCGTCGAGCAATTATCATCCCTATGTCGTCGGCAAGCGGCTGGTTGACGGAATGCACATCGTCGCGAATCCCGCCATCGACCCCAACGATGATGCGATCATTCTTACACGGTCGGGATCGCGCGGGCAGCATTTGGAAGGGACACTCTTTCGCCTCGAGCCAGACGGCTATTTGGATGAACTGCCGGAGGCGATCCTGAATCCGACGGGAATAGCCTTTGATAATGAACGCCAGATGTTTGTCACGAATCGGGCCCAGGGCGAGGTATACGCGATCAGTCGGAATGGCTCGAGTTCCGTATACGCCACAGGCCTGGGCATTGCCACCGGCCTGGCCTTTGATGCAGACGGCATTATGTATGTCGGCGACCGCTCGGGCACGATCTATCGCGTAAGGGATTTTGCGGAGGTCGAGGCATTCGCGACGATGGAGCCGTCGGTCGCGGCGTATCACATCGCATTCGGGCCGGACGGCCGGCTATACGTGACGGCCCCCGGCCTCTCAAGCCACGATGCCATCTACTCCATTGATCAAAGCGGACAAGTCTCTACCTTCGCCCGTGGATTTGGCCGGCCGCAGGGAATCGCATTTGATACCGAGGGGAACCTATACGTCGCCGCCTGCTACCAGGGCCGTCACGGCATCGTCAAGATAAGCCCTGACGGCCAGTCGATCGAGAATTTCGTCGCCGGAAACAACGTCATCGGCCTTTGCTTCACCCGCAGCGGGGATATGATCGTCGCGACGAATGACAGTGTTTATTCGATACCCTGTGATGTACAAGGCACATTAATATGAACCGTTACGGTTCCATCGACGTCGACATTCCGGTCTTGACGCCAGGGATCGGCAGACGATTGTCGGCGTCCTTCGTTAGGGCGAGAAAATCCTTATCAAATCTTATCGAGTCGAAGACCGCGTCGACGCGAGCCTCCATCATTTCCTTGGCTCTGACCTGCTGATACCTCTCGTACTGATAGAAATGGCGTCGGAGCATCTCGAGGGCTTTGTCTCTCTGGCCGGCCAGCGCGTAGATAGCCGCAAGATTGTAGGACGCGGGAAGCAGATCAATGTTATCCGCGGCGATCTTTAGTGCTTCATCGCGTTTACCCGCGGCTGCCATATAGACAGCGCTGAAGACCACGTTGTAAGGCTCTTCGGGATCGAGAGCGAGCGCCTTCTGCGTGAATTCCGTCGCCTTCGCCTTCTCGCCCTCTGACATCCAGTAAACGGCAAGGTTGCGGTAGGCGAGCGGCAGGGGATAGGTCGCAACTGAATCCTCCATCAAATGCAGTCCCTTCTTGAATTCGCCGTCGTGAATGGTCATTTTGCCAAGCCCGTGAAGCGCGACCGCGCGCGAGAGCGGATCCGAGGGCATATTGAGGATCTGGGTGAATTCAGCACGGGCCCTTATCCAGTTGCCGGTGTCGTGACGATGCAGCTCACCAAGATAGCGGAGAGGAGTCGGATCGGCCGGGTCGATGATATTCGCACGCCGGTAGTACTGCTCTGCGTCCGAGTAGCGTCCAGAATTCTCGGCGACGAGCCCTTTTTTCATTATGGCCACGATCGTTTCAGTGACCGCGGGATCAAAGTTTGGTGACGGCATCACCTCGCCGATATTTTCGGCACCCAGTTTTTTTAGTGCTGCGGTCGCGTCCTTTGCCTTTTTGGGGAACATGCACTTTTGTGCGGCAACGGTTCTGTAGATCTCGATAGCGGCCGATCTGTCGCCGCCGTCCGCTTTGGCTTTAGCGTCCTTAAGGTTTGAATCGAGGGCGCCTTCGCGAGTTTTGATCTCGCCGCCGACTGCTTTAGCCACGTCCGCGACGTTGAGCTTGCCGTTCTTATTCTCGACCTTCGAAACGACCGAGCCGTCAGGATTTGCGATCACTGCGACCGGAAGTTTGGAGCTGCCGACCAGCTTTGCGGCATTCAACGTATCGGTGCCAGCGATGTACATTGAGACGCATTGGGACGCGTAGAGCGAAAGCTCGCGCGACTCGCGCATCGAGGACTTTTTCAGCTCGTCCTGATCCACGGGAAACCAATAGACCATCATTCCCTCGGCAGATGGCTTATCGGTCGACTGGAGGAGTGTCTTCCACGGGACGTAATACACGGTCGGATCGGAACCGCCGCCGCCTCCGCCGCCGCCGACCATACCGCCGCCTCCACCTCCTCCGCCTCCCCCGCAAGTGGCGAAAACTGGTGTGAACATAGCGGTGAAAACCAACAGGAATGCGGCGAAGCGAGCGAAGATGGATGTCTGCATGACGGCGATGTTAGCGCGTGGCGGCAGGAGGCGTCCAGCTATTTCCTTGGTGAAATTTCGGCATAAACCTAGAATGTTCAAAGCCGTTCGTTATATGACGCTTAGGGTTACCTTATTGTTGATGCCCGTCGCTCTCTTGGCGTTCGCCTGCGTACGGATGAAAGATGTGCCGATTGAGTTTCCAACGCCCCCGCCGGCCGTTTCGGCCACGCCTTTGCCAAAGCCCGAGTTGAAGCGAGACTCCGCTCTCGAGGCGGAATTTGCGAAGATCGCCGCCGCCGCCAAAGGAAAGGTCGGTGTTGCCGCGGTCGTGCTTGAGACGGGTGACGCCGCCCTGCTGAACGCCGACGGACAGTACCCGATGCAGAGCGTTTACAAGCTGCCGATCGCGATGGCCGTGATGGAGAAAGTACGTCGTGGCGAGCTCGATCTGGCTGAGAAAATCGGAGTTACAAAGGAGGACTTCGTCAGGCATGGCCAACGTTCGCCCCTGCGTGATGAGCACCCTGACGGTGGGGAATTTACACTGCGTGAGTTAATTAGTCTCGCACTCGTCGAATCCGATGGGTCGGCAAGCGACGTGCTGATCCGCGTTCTCGGCGGCACCAGCGAAGTCCAGGCCTATCTCACGCAGATCGGTATCGAAGATATAAAGGTCGTCAATACCGAAAAAGAGATAGGGAAGGATTGGGAGACACAGTACGCGAATTGGGCAAAGCCGATGGCGGCAGCTGAAATACTCAGGTCGCTAGATGAAGCTGCCGAACATTGGAGCCCGCCCAATAAAGACAAGGAGTTGACGCCAAGCCAGGCGGTCCTTCAATTGATGTTCATCTCCAAACCGGGTGAGAATCGGATCAAGGGGATGCTTCCCGCAAACGTCTTCCATCCGGTGGCTCATAAAACCGGTACAGGCGGTACGCAAAATGGAATTACATCGGCGACGAATGATATCGGGATAGTTTACGGTGCGAATGGCAAACGGATTGCGCTTGCCGTCTTTGTCTCTGACTCTCCCGCTGACGAGAAGACCCGCGAGGCGGTGATCGCTAAGATCGCGAAAACGACCTGGGAAAAATGGTCGAGGTAATGATCGGCAAGGTGTGTCGCTGGTCACTGATATCTCCGGTCATTCATATTACTCTTTTCGGCAGCTCCCAACATACGGTTCCCCGTTCTTGCGATGGAGGTTGTTATGAGAAAGCGCTCCCTTCTGCTGCTAACTGCGAGTACTGTCGTATTCCTAGGGCTTTTTTTCTTTTCGAGCTCTCGCAACCCACGTGCGAACGCCCAGTCGGCCAATAACGCGCTTAATGCGAATTCGCCCGGGTGCCCATGTCCTACCCCGACAGTCGAGCCCGCCAAGATTCCCGAGGTGATCACTCTAGGACAAGACGCAAAGCTCGGCCAGATCACCTTCAACCATGTGAAGCACAACGGCGGCGCCTACAACATCGTTCAGGGGCAAAAGATCGCGTGTATCTCATGTCACCATACCGCACAGCCGAACAGCGAAGTGGTCAAGAATCCGCCTCTGAAAACCTCTTGGCCGGCGGACCGAACGACGACACTGACGCAGGAGCTTTTTGATAAGGACCCTAAGGCGGCCGGCGTCGCCGCCTGTAGGGAATGCCATGCCCGAGAGGGGATGACACCGAAGCTCATCCCTGCGATCCCGGAGATCAAACACGAGAGCAGCACTGTAATGATTAAGATGACCAACATGACCGCCTTCCACCGAGCATGCACGTCGTGTCACGCGGAAGTGCGGAAGACAAACCCGCTCTCAAAAGGTCCGATCCAGACGCAGTGCACGATGTGCCATAAAAAAGCCGCGTAAATGATCAAGCCCGGCGAGGCGGTCAGCCGGGCTTTTGATTTGAAAGTTTCTTACGTCTAGTTACCGGATTTTGGTGCCTTCGCGTCGGCGATGCGCTTTTCAAGCGCGGCGATGTCGGTGGGCTTGACGTTCGGGTCGGCCTTGCCGGCCGCGATCGCTTTCTCCGCGACGGGTATTGCCTCGTCGTTCTTTCCCCACGCGAAAAGAACGCTCGCCTTTGAGCGAAGATTCGCGAAATCCTCTTTTGTCTTGAGGCGGACCTCGGTGGCGTTCAACGCGGCCTGGTAGAACTTGTTCGCATCGTCCATCATCTTGATGCCCTTTGCGTAGGTTGCGGCAGCGCCCGGCGTCTGGAAATCGTCCGGTTTGGCGGCGGCCACGACGTCGCGAAGGTGCTGCATCGCTTTTGCCGAAACGTCTGGAACCTTGACGGTGAAAGGTACAACGGCCTTTTCCCAGCGAAGCGTCACTACGGCCGAGTCCTCGGTCACGTTGTCGATCGAATAGGTCAGGAACTCGGCGCTGTCGTTTGCCCAGGAGGCTTTTGCCGGAACACGCAAAACATCCTTTCCGGCGTCGTAGTTGAATGCACCCCACTGATCGGCATCCTTATTGAAGATGATCGTCCAGTCGCCGTCTTTTGTCGGGATCGCCGCAAGTTCGTAGCGGCCAGCGGGCAACGACTTTCCATTGATAAGGACATCGTCGTTTGTCGCAAAAACGGTTGCCTCGTTGGCACCAGCGCGCCAGACATGGCCCCAGGGGACGAGAACGGCGTCTTTTGGCCGTTTATTCTGATCGTCCAGTGTCGCTTCGCCGGCAACGGACGTCGGCCAGTCACCATAGACCTTTCGGCCCCTTACGGCGGGACGGCTGTAGGTGACGCTAACGTCGGTAAGGCCGATGCGCTGCATCACGCTGGCCTTTTGGCTGACCTGCGGAACCTGCAGCCTCTGAGCCGGGACGAGAACGGACGATGAACAAACTATGAGTGCAAAAATGAGAACCCGTATTTTCATTACAAAACTCCCTTTTGATCTGATCTTGTAATCGAGAATTATAACGCAGATACGTGTAAGGAGTTAGAAGGGTTTCAGAATCTCTGCAGGAATGGATTCATAAAAAAAGGGCGAGTCCGTGCTCGCCCCTCGACTTCCAGGTTAGGCTCCCGCTGACGCGTGGGTGTCGCAACTTTACTCATCCTCATCATGCGCTCGGACGCGGCCGGCGGCTACTGCCTCGGCGATGACCTTGTCGGCCAGGTTATGCGGCAGTGGGTCGTAGTGCGAAAACTGCATATGGTACGAGCCGCGGGCCTGCGTTACTGAATTTAGTTTCGACTGGTAATCGAGCATCTCCGAGAGCGGGACCTTCGCCTTGATGACCTGCTGTTTGCCTCGCATTTCCATTCCGCCGACACGGCCGCGGCGCGAATTGAGGTCGCCCATGATATCGCCCGAGACTTCCTGCGGCGTGAACACCTCAACGTCCATGATCGGCTCGAGCAGAGTGGGCTTCGTCTTTTCCATCGCGGCACGGAACGCCTTGCGCCCGGCGGCACGAAATGAATGTTCGTCCGAGTCGACCGTGTGATAGCTGCCGTCGATGAGTGTCACCTTGAAATCGACGAGCGGGTAGCCGGCGACAGCGCCCCCCTGGGCGGCCTCGATGATGCCTTTTTCGATCGCGGGCCGGAAATTCTGCGGTACGGCCCCGCCAAAGATCTTGTCCACCCATTCAAAACCCGCTCCGCGCTCAAGCGGATCGAAGATGACCTTGCAATCACCAAATTGGCCTCGTCCGCCTGACTGCTTTTTGTGCCTCCCCTGGACCTCAGCCTGAGCGGTAATGGTTTCCTTATAAGGTACCTTGGGCGGGTGAAGCGTCACCTCGACGTGATAACGCTGCTCGAGCTTTTTGACGACGGTCTCGATGTGCAGCTGGCCAGAACCTGAGAGGATAAATTCTTTTGTCTGCGCGTCGCGTTCGAAATGAAGACTCGGATCCTCCTCCAGGATCTTGTGCAGCGCCTGTGAGATCTTGTCCTCATCCGCGCGGGATTTCGGTTCGATCGCGAAAGCGATGGCCGCTTCGGGATACTCGACCTTCGGATACACGATCGGTTTTGCCTTATCGCATAACGTGTCGCCGGTCTGCGTGTCCTTGAGTTTGACGACGGCGATGATGTCGCCGGTCGAAGCGGAGTCGACCTTGTCCAGCGTTTTTCCCGAGATCACGTGGAGGGCCCCGAGGCGCTCCATCGACTCTCGCGACGAGTTGTAAACTGGGGCGTCGTTCGCGACCTTGCCTGACACGACCTT
>JAFAOW010000101.1 GCA_019247455.1 Acidobacteriota bacterium
TGAATATAACATTTGGTTTGCTCGAGCCACTGCCCATCGAACTGCGTAAAAAACATCGGAACAAACGCGAGCGGCATATAGTCCAGGTGGAGCGGGCACTGAAGGATTGGGAAGAATGGAGCCAGCAACAATTCTCATAATCCTTGCGATCTTCGCAGTTGCTGTAATGTACTCCTCAGTCGGGCATGGGGGGGCGTCGGGGTATCTTGCGGTGATGGCGTTTATGGGAGTGACGCCTGAGGTCACGCGGTCAACCGCGCTGGTGCTGAACCTTTTTGTAGCATCGATCGGGCTGTATCAATTCTGGCGGGCGGGATTTTTTTCATGGCGAATATTCTGGCCGTTTGCCCTGTCGTCGATACCGTTTTCGTTCCTCGGCGGCATGATATATCTGCCTACACAGATATATAAGTTCGTTCTCGGCGGCGTATTAATGGTGGCAGCATTGAGGTTAGCTTGGCGGTTAAAGGTCGACGGTGAAACGCGGCCGCCACAGATATGGATAGCGTTATGTGTAGGCGCGGTGATCGGCCTGCTTTCTGGGATGGTCGGTGTCGGAGGAGGCATCTTCCTGACGCCGGTGCTGCTGCTCGCCGGTTGGAGCGAAACCAAGACCGCGGCCGGCGTGTCTGCGGCCTTCATTTTAGTGAATTCGATAGCCGGTCTATTTGGCAATCTTGCGGGAAACTACGACGCGTTCGGCCGTCTGCCTGGCACGGTTTGGTTATGGATCGCGGCGGCCGCCGTTGGCGGACTTGTTGGTTCTTTCTTAGGGGCGAAGCGTTTTGATTCATTGACGATGCGGCGAGTACTTGCGGTCGTGCTGCTCTTTGCCGGGATCAAGCTGATCTTCGTCTAGGCACACTTTCTCTGGTAACTGCATCAAAAGACTGACACACCCGCTACCGCTCGGTGTTTCTTTGATCGATGAGATCGGCATTACTCATATTAATTATTTCGACGGTTACGGTTTGCGCCCAGTCCGGGCGGCAAAAGGCTACGCCGACTCCGACGCCCAAGACTATGATCGGCCCCTCGGCCGGAAATCTTCCGCCGGCTCACACGAGCCCCACGCCTTCGCCGACGCCCAAGGTTGATCCGGATGATATTATTAAGGTCACCTCGAACCTTGTTCCGATCCCGGTGTCGGTCGACGACCCTTCCGGCAGGGCGGTCGCGAATCTGAAACTTTCCGATTTCGAATTAAAGGTCGACGGCAAGCCGATCGACATCGACGACATGTTCCGCTCGGAGGCGCCGATCCGCCTGGCGATGTTATTCGACAATTCATCGAGCGTGCTCGTAGCGCGCGATTTTGAAAGAGCAGCGGCGGTCAGGTTCTTTAAAAAAGTAGTTCGACCAGATCGGGATCTCGCGGCGCTGTTCTCCGTAGCGGACACGACGCGACTTGAGCAGCCGTTGACCCAGGATGTCGCTTCTTTGACCCGTGCGATCGATGCCTTTCCTGAGCCGGGAGGAGCGACGGCGCTTCTTGACGGCATAATAAGGGCCGCCGATTATCTTCGGCTTGCCGAGGGCCGACGCGTGATAGTGATCGTCTCAGACGGTGAAGACACTTACAGCGAAGAGTCGACCACACTCGAGATGGTCGTTCATGCTCTACAGGTTGCGAACTGCCAGGTCTTCGTTATGAAGACGAAGGACTTTGAGAATTACAAACTAACAGGCGTTCGCGGCGGCAATGCGAACATTCGAGCGCTCACGGCCGAGCGCCGCATGATCGAGATCACTCAGCAGACGGGCGGCGCAGTCTATTCCCCGATAGACGAGAGCGAGATGAACGCCGCCTTCGCGGATATCTCGGCGGAGCTGTCGCAGCAATATGTGCTGAGCTACTACCCGGAATCTGACGCTGAGCATCGAGGCGAATTCCGCTCCATCACGGTTACCATCAAGGGCAAACCAGATCTGTCGGTGCGTACGAGGAAAGGGTATTATGTTCCGAAGAGGTAGTCGCCGTAACGCAGGCTGCCAGCCTGCGTCGCATGAATACCCCGATCCGCGAGCGAATCAAAAGAGCGAGAGGCATCGAACCTGATTGTCCTTGGCATCACCGGGGTTATTTGCCGCACTTTGATTCCGCGAATTCTGTTCAATTCATCACTCTACGATTGGCGGGCTCCATCCCCCGTAATAGCCTTCGGAAACTGAAACATCAACACCTCCAAAAACAAATAACCGAAATTGAGTATCATCGAGCGGTCGAACGAATACTTGACGCCGGATACGGTCCGACATTCCTTGGCCGGTCTGAGATAGCGGCATTGGTAAGCGAAAATCTCCTACATTTTGACGGATCGAAATATCAGCTTCTTCGCTGGGTGATCATGCCAACGCATGTTCATATCTTGCTCGAACAACTTGGGCAGTCATTAGCATCGATAATCCACTCCCTGAAATCCTACACGGCAAACCGAGCTAATAAGCTATTAGATCGTTCAGGATCCTTTTGGAGCGCCGACTATTACGATCGATACGTTCGTGACGGTAAACACTTTCTAAATACGGTGAACTATATCCATCGAAATCCTGTAAAGGCAAACATGTGTGGATCATCTGCCGAGTGGGATTTCGGATGTGCGAAATATCATGGTTGAGCAAAAAACGCAGGCTGGCAGCCTGCGTTCCGACATGACCGACTTCCTCCAGCACCTCAAATACGAGCGTAATGTGAGCCCGCATACGCTCAGGAATTACGCGTCGGATCTAGCGCAATTTAAGGAGTACCTGCTCGCCGTGGAAAAGCGGGATGACATTCCTGTCGATCAGATCGACCGGTTGACGATACGCGAGTGGATGGCCGGGCTGCACGAGCAGAATAAGAAGGCGTCGATCGCGCGAAAGCTCGCGTCTTTGCGCACCTTTTTTCAATTCCTCGTGCGCGAGGGGAAGCTCGACTCGAACCCTGCGAAGCAGGTCGCGACGCCGCGAATTGAGCGAAAGCTGCCCACGCATCTTTCAATGGAAGATGCTGTCCGTTTTATCGAGACACCCGACACGAACACCGACCTGGGGCGGCGCGATCGTGCCATATTGGAATTTCTCTACGCGACGGGGATCCGCGTGAGCGAGCTTGTTGGGATAGACATCGGCGATATAGATTTTCGCGAGCGGCTGGTGCGAGTAACGGGTAAGCGTAAAAAGGAGCGCATCGTGCCGTTTGGCGAACCGGCGGCACAGGCGTTAATGCATTATCTCGAAGAAACGCGCGGCACGTTTCTCAATGAATGCCCTGAGGCCGAGCGAGACTTGAACGCGGTTTTCCTGCATCGGCGGGGCGGACGTCTCACGACCCGCAGCGTGGGTCGACTCATTGACAAGTACATTAAGCTCTGCGCCGACATTCACTCGATCTCGCCGCATTCATTAAGACATACATTCGCCACGCACCTGCTCGACTCCGGCGCCGACCTTCGCGACATTCAGGAGCTTCTCGGCCACGCACGCCTCTCGACCACGCAGATCTACACGCAGGTCTCAATGGAAAAGATGATCCAGGTGTACGATAAGGCGCATCCAAAGGCATAAATGAGGCACTATTCGGCAGTTCTGGCTATTACTCTTGTTTGTGGTCTGGCAGCATTCAGCCAAGGCAATACGGGAGCGATTTCCGGGATCGTTCTTAACGAGAATGGAGGGGCCGTCGCCGGGGCTATGATCAAGCTGGATCGCAAAACAAGCGACGGGTTGGATCGAAACTTTCGTACGGAGGCTACAGACGTCGAAGGAAAATTCCAGTTCGCCGGGCTACCATTCGGCGACTACGAGATTGAGATCACCCCACCGATGGCTCGACCCAACAGGTTTCAATTCTCGATCAATACGGAGAGTCGGCAAGCGCGGGAGTTCAAGGTGCAAACAGCACCGTGCTCGGGCTTGAAGAATCAGGCAGCCGAACCACTAACTGACAGCGATCGAGCCGAGATACTCCGACAACTTATGGCTTTTGTTATGAATGGCAAAGTCATGGGCGGTGCTAGACCGAATGCCGGACAATCGGTTTCTGAATTTCTCTTTGTTCCGGATAACCTCAATCCTGACTGGCTCTCGATCGATCAACAAAAGCGCGTCAAGATAATGCGTCGATCTGATTTGCAAGAAATCGCCGACAAGGAGGGCGATCTAAATTATTTTCGAATCAGCCGTTGAAACAAAGCGGCTCTTGTGTCGAAGTAGCGATTACGCTAAATGTCGTTGTTAAGGGCCAGCTTGAGGACGCAAATATGTCTGGTGGTGGCGACACCTACGAATTCATAAAATCGGCTTCTGGCTGGGTCGGAACCTGGTTTTCCGGTTACATCGTATAAATTAGCAGCCGGTATCCATCGTGTCCTAAAAATATATGAAGCGATTTGCGATTCTTAGTCTACTCGTCTGTTCGGCCGTTGGCAGTGTTCACGCCCAGAACAAACTCCTCACGCTCGACGACATCTTCAATCCTGACGCCTCGAAGCGCGTGGCGTTTGGCGGGCGGCCGGTGGGGGTGCAGTGGGCGGCGGATGGGCGAAGCTTTAAGCAGCTGATCAACGGGCGGCTGATGAGGGTCGATGCGGCAACGGGGCAGGCGGTGCCGTATTACAACAGCGACCGGCTCGCGGGGGAATTGCAGAGGTTTGGCGTAAAGCAATCGGACGCGCTGAATATCGCGAATTCGCCAACGCTGCACTTCAACGCGGACGAATCGGGAATACTGGTAAATGCGGCGAACGACCTTTGGTATTTCGACGTAGCGTCGGGAGTTCTCAAGCGGCTCACGAATAACTACGACGCGGAGCGCGAGGCTGACTTCTCGCCCGACGGTAAATGGATCAGTTTTGTTCGCGGGAACAACCTGTACGCGATCGACGTCGCGAAAGGCGGCGAAAAACAATTGACCCGCGACGGCCGCGAGGGCGCGAAACCCATCCTGAATGGGATTAACGACTGGATCTACGAAGAGGAACTCTACGGCCGAGGGCAAAAGCGTGCTTACTGGTGGTCGCCCGATTCGAAGTACATCGCGTTCCTGCGGCTCGACGAATCGCAGGTGCCGAAGTGGATCATTCCGAACGATATCCCGCAGGACCAGTCGGTCGAGGAGACGTTCTATCCGCAGGCCGGCGATCCTAACCCGGTCGTACGCCTCGGCATCGCAGACGTCGCCCGTACGTCTGTTATCAGTCCGGCCCGCATTCCGAAGATCGGCGAAAAGCTGCCGCCGGTCCTTCAGCGTCTCGGCGACAGCGTGCAGTTCGCTGACACTTCGCAATACAAGCCTGACGACCTGCTGATCGCCCGCGTCGCCTGGTCGCCTACGAGCAGGTTCGTTTCGTTTCAG
>JAFAOW010000042.1 GCA_019247455.1 Acidobacteriota bacterium
AAGGTCGGTAACTTTAGTGCCGTGGATGAACTCCATGGTGAGCACCTTTTTTGTCGTCGCGCCCCAGTAGATCGTCGGGACGTGAATGTTAGCCCAATTCTTAAAATTGTCGCGAAACTGTTCGGCGTTGCGTGCTTCCGCGGCGTAGTCCATCTCCTCGTGGATCGTAACGTCGAATTCGCGGAGCATGCCCGACCAGTCGGCGTTCTCGTTGAGCTGAGGAAACCGCTCGGCGAACTTCGCGACCTTTTTGAGAATGACGATATCGCCTTTGATCGTCGCCTCAAGATTTGGCCGCTGGACCTTGACTGCTACTTCCTCATTAGTGTGAAGCCGCGCGCGGTAGACCTGGCCGAGAGATGCAGCGGCGACCGGCTCAACCTCGAACTCCGCGTAAGCATCACTGATCTTCTTTTCGAGTTCGTGCTCGATGATCGAGAATGCGACGTCATTTGGAAACGGTGGAACCTGGTCGACGAGCGTTCCCAGCTCCTTTACGAAAGGCAGCGGCAATAGGTCTGCTCGCGTGCCCATCGACTGGCCGATCTTAATGAATGTCGGCCCTAGTTGTATGAGCTTTTCTTTCAGCCAGACGGCCTGCTTTTCCTGATTGAGTTCTTTGTCGTCGCCGCTTCCTATAAGGAACCACCGCAGGGTGCGCACAAGCTTGTCGTAAAACCAAAGACGTACGCGTAGCAGCTTCTCCCCGACGACCGCCGCGCGCGTGAGTTTTTCGGCTCGATCAAGTCGAGCCTCGATGCGCCGAAGGTAATGCTTGTAATGAATGTCGTATTGGTCGAGGTAAAGATAGAGCGAGAGCATCGAGATCACGCGGCTTATCTGAAAGAGGCGCCAGTAGCCCCTCAGGCCCGTATAGTGCTTCGCAACGCTCGTCTCAACCTGTTGAAGAGCGCGTTCCTCGCGGGCGATATCTTCATTGGACGTGAGTTTTGATATGCGAAGATCTCCGGCCGGGACGACCTTGCCGCTGCCCACCGCACGTTCTTTTACCGCGATCTCACTCATTTATCTCCTGGCCGAATTGCAGCAGGTAGCCGTTGTTGTCGTAGACCGCGAACTCGCGCATTCCGTGCTCAAAGTTTTCGATGTCGTAGCAAACCTTTGTTCTGTCTTTTAACTTCTCCCACAGGCCATCGACATTTTCGACGTTGAAATAGAATGAGCCTGTACAGCCGATCTTTTCATAAGGAATATGTTCGTTTGGACGGGTGAACATAATTCCCGCGTCGTCGAGAGACAAAGATGTCCATCCCCAATCCTCCCGAAATT
Organism: Acidobacteriota bacterium; assembly: GCA_019247455.1. Taxonomy (GTDB): domain Bacteria; phylum Acidobacteriota; class Blastocatellia; order Pyrinomonadales; family Pyrinomonadaceae; genus OLB17. Next base: position 1,291 of record JAFAOW010000042.1, read on the forward strand.
CATTCACGGTGAATCCGAGCACGTCGCGGTAGAAGGCTACTGTCCCCGCAAGGTCCTCGGTCCATAGCATTGGTCTAAGTTCGTTTATCATAAGATCGCCAGCATGTTCCGTACGCCGGGACGGTCGAAATAGTTCCTCGCACGCGTCGTATCGCGCTCGATCTGGGCCTTAAGCTCATCGATCCCGCCGAATTTCCTTTCGTCCCTGATACGATGCAGGAACCGTACGCGCAATGAGTCTCCATAAAGATCGCCGTCAAAATCAAATATATAGCTTTCGATCGACGGTTCGGTCGTATCCTCAAAGGTCGGCCGCACGCCGATGTTCGTAATGCTCTTTCGCCATTTGCCGTCGATGAGCGTAGCAGTTGCGTAAACGCCGAATTTTGGAATGACCCGGTTTCGGGGCTTCAAGTTCGCTGTGGGAAAACCGATCGTGTGGCCGCGGCGATTGCCGCGAATGATCACGCCTTCGACGCCGTAGGGGCGCCCAAGCATTCGGCGGGCCATATTTACATGCCCCTCGGCAAGGAGGCGGCGGATCGCAGAAGAACTCACACGCTGCCCACGAAGGCGCACCTCCTCGACCTCGTCGGAGATAAAACCTAATTCGGGGCTCATCATTCGAAGCAGATCGATGTTCCCGCCCCGATCTTTGCCAAAAGCGAATCCGGCCCCGAGATATACCTCTTTTGCATGCAGGCGATCGTGAACTATCCCGCGCAGAAAATCCTCGGCCGGATGAGAGGCGAATTCCCGATCGAATTTGATAACGATCGCTTGCCCTACGCCGAGCACCTCCATATTTGCAAGGCGTTGATCCAGTGTCTGCAGCAGCGGAGGAGCGGATTCCGGGTGCAAGACAGCACGCGGGTGCGGGTCGAACGTGATCGCCGTGGCAGCGGCTTCTGCCGCCTTAGCCCGCTCGACGACCGTCTCCATGATCCGCTGATGGCCGAGATGCAGCCCGTCGAAAACGCCAAGGGTCAGCACCGTCGGCTTGGCGATATTCGCGTTCTCGATGCCGTGGAATATTTTCATGCCTACCAGCCCAAAATATACGCAAACATCAGCGGGGCAACGATCGAGGCGTCCGATTCTACGATGAACTTCGGCGTTGTCGCCTCGAGTTTGCCCCACGTGATCTTTTCGTTGGGGACGGCGCCGGAGTACGAGCCGTAAGAGGTTGTGGAATCAGATATTTGGCAGAAGTAGCTCCAGACCGGCACATTTTCGCGCTGCAGATCTTGATGTAGCATTGGCACGACGCAGATCGGGAAGTCGCCCGCAATACCCCCGCCGATCTGGAAGAAACCTATCTTCGCGTCCTCCGAATTGTTCGTGTACCAGTCGGCGAGGAAGGTCATGTACTCGATCCCCGTTCTAACGGTATGGACATTCTCGATGTCGCCGCTGATGACGTGGCCGGCGAACATATTGCCCATCGTCGAGTCCTCCCAGCCGGGCACGACCATCGGCAGGTTCTTTTCCATCGCGGCGTACATCCACGAATCCTTTAGATCGATCTGGTAGTGCTCTTCAAGCGACCCGTTTTTGAGAACCTGATACATGAACTCGTGGGGGTAATACTGCTTCCCTTCCGCCTCGGCGTGCGTCCAGACATCGACCATCGCCTTTTCGAGCCGACGCATTGCCTCAAATTCCGGAATGCATGTGTCGGTCACCCGGTTCATATGGCGATCGAGCAGCGCCTGTTCGTCATCGGGAGTAAGGTCGCGATAATGCGGGACGCGTTCGTAGAAATCGTGAGCGACGAGGTTGAAAAGGTCCTCTTCCAAATTCGCACCCGTACACGAAATGATCTGCACCTTGTCCTGCCGGATCATCTCGGCGAGGCTTAATCCCAGCTCCGCCGTCGACATCGCTCCGGCAAGCGTGATCATCATTTTGCCGCCCGATTCGACGTGCTGCTTGTAGGCCTGGGCAGCGTCGATCAACGCGGCCGCGTTGAAGTGGCGATAGTGGTGCTTGATGAAATCAGTGATCTGTCCGTTCATTAAATAAATGATAGGACGTTAAAGCAGAATCGCGAAAATCGGTCAAAGCCTTCGCGAATATCTTCCCTTGATCACGCGGCTTATGTAGGTCGCGAGGTCGCGCCCGCGTTTTGCGAGGCGTTTCATCTCTTCTACGTATTCCCGGCCAGGCACCTCGTAATCGTAGACGTAGATCTTAGGATTGCGCTTAAAGCGCACGAAGATCGCGCGGTCCCTGATCTCAAACGAGTCCACTCCCGATCGGCCTGAAATATCGATATAAGGCGTCATATGTGACAGAGATAGCATCTCCGTTCACCCTTGAAGAGTCGGCAACCATACACAAGATGATGAGTTTAAGAATCTTAAGCACCCTATCTGCAGTAGACAGCACCCATTTAGTCCTCGTTGCGATTCCGCCGATGAGTGTACGGGAAAAGACCCTTAGCCTATCAGCGACGCGCGAGAATTTTCGTGGAGAGGTCGATGGAAGGACATATTGCCACTTATCTGAACGATCATCATGCGGGTTCGGTCGCCGGCGTCGAGATCGCGAAACACCTTTGCCGTTTAGCGAAAGTCCCGGATCTGCACGAGAAGCTGGCGGCGGTAAAAAGCGAGATCGAGGCGGATGTGCGTGAACTGGAGGAAGTGATGGACAGCCTCGACGTCGCGAAGAGCAGTATTCGCCGAGCATTTGCATGGATGAGTGAGAAAGCGACCGAACTAAAGCTAAAGGCCGATGACCCTGAAAACGGTCCGCTCGCGATGTTTGAAAGTCTCGAGGTGCTGTCGTTAGGTATCGAAGGAAAGCATGGATTATGGCTCGCATTACGATCGGTGGCGGAAAATGTTCCGGGCCTACAGGTCGCCGACTATGTGCGTCTCGCAAAACGCGCGGAAGACCAGCGGGAGATCATCGAGCAAATTCGCCTCGCCGCCGCTAAGGAAGCCCTGAGCAACAATTAGAAAAACCTCGCTCGCCTGACCTGCCTCCTCTCGTTCCCTCATCGCGAGAAATTCTCAAAACCTACCTGCAGTATTTGCGTACTAAGCCCGAGATCTATCTATCAGGTGAACACTATGAGCAAAGTCGACCGGCGAGAATTCGTCAAACAGGCCACATCATTGGGTGCGGTCCTGCTGTGGGGATCAAACGAGGTGAAATCTGTGACTGACCAGAAACGTATTCCGGTCAGTTAGTATTCAGGTCTTAAGGAGAAACTTTAATGATAAGAAATATCGTACTGGGCATATCCATAATACTGGCGCTAAGTGGCTTCGTGGCAGGGCAGAAGGTGGCAGGTGCATGGCGCCTGGATGAGATCAAAGCGACCAGGCCAGATGTACCTTCAGGCAAGTTCACGAACCCGAACATGTACCTGTTCACAAAAGGCAGTTGGAGCATTATACGCGTAGAGGGGGACAAGCCGCGTTCGATGGAACCGTGGGCCTCGATGACGCAGGATCAAGTGGTGGATACCTATATCAAACAGTTTTCCGCGAGCGGCGGGACATACGAGATGAAGGGCAACACACTGACGATGAAAACCACGATCGCGAAGAATCCCGCATATATGGCCCGAGCAAATTGGATCTCATACGTTGTGAAGATCACCGGCCAAACGATGACACTCACGGCGGCGGCCACTAATGAGGGACCCATCAAGAATCCCCAGATACTAACGCTCACCCGCCTCGATTAACTGCCGGATCCGACGAAAGAGGGCGGCACTGGGGCCGCCCTTTTCTTTCTACCCATAACTCGCCTAGAAAGCTTCCGAAAAAGTCACTTCACCCGCGACGGCGACCTGATAGGCTGAGACGCGGCGTTCGAAGAAGTTGGCGAGCTCCTGCACGTCCTGCAGATCCATGAACGAGAATGGGTTCTTCGCGCCATAGACCTTGTTCATACCGAGCATCACGAGCCTTTGGTCAGCGATGAACTCGAGATACTGCCGCATATCCGCGACAGACAGGCCGGCGATCCCGCCCGAGAGGATGTCCTGGGCGAACTGCATCTCGGATTCGACGGCTTCGTCGAGCATCGTTGCGACCGCGCGCTCCATTTCTGCGTCAAAGAGAAGCGGCTCCTCTTTTCGAACGGTCTTTACGACCTCGAGGGCAAAGTTCATGTGCGCCGACTCATCACGAAACACCCAGTTCGTACCCGCAGCAAGACCGTGAAGCAATCCCTTCGATCGCAGGAAGTACACGTAGGCAAACGCCGCGAAGAAGAACAACCCCTCAATGCAGGTCGCGAAGCAGATGAGGTTCAACAGGAACATCTTTCTGTCACCGATCGAGGATAGCTGATCCAGGCTGTTGATCGAGTCGATCCACTTCAAGCAGAAATCGGCCTTCTTCTTGATAGATGGAATATTCTCGACCGCCGCGAAGGCCTGTTCCCGTTCCTTGTGGTCCGGAATATACGTGTCGAGAAGCGTCAGGTAAAACTGCACGTGTACAGCTTCCTCAAAAAGCTGCCGCGACAAATACATCCGCGCTTCAGGCGAGTTGATGTGCTTGTAAAGATTAAGCACGAGGTTGTTCGACACGATCGAGTCGCCGGTGGCAAAAAATGCAACCAGTCGGTTGATCATGTGCCGCTCGCTCGCCGACATCTTGTTCCGCAGGTCGTTGACGTCGGTCGAAAAATCGACCTCCTCGACGGTCCACGTATTCTTGATGGAGTTCCGGTACATCTCGTAAAAGTCCGGGTACTTCATCGGGCGAAGGGTTAGGTTGAAGCCGGGATCTAGCAGCATAAGTTCTTTCCTAATAAGCCCGCATGCCAGTGAGGGCTTAACATTCAACATCGCGAGTTAAGTCCTTGCTAACGCGCGGGGCTCTGCACTACTGACAGGCTTCGCACGCTTCAGGATTCTCCAGCGAGCAAACGAGAGCCTCTTCATCCGTATAAACTTTCTTCGGCATTGCCTCAGCCACTTCGGCGGCCTTATATTCGGCGGAAACCTGGGCGATCTTGGTAGCCGGACGGGAGCGTAGGTAGTACGTCGTCTTCAACCCCTTTTGCCACGCGTACATATACATCGACGAGAGCTTGCCGATCGACGGGCTCTCCATAAAGAGATTCAACGACGCCGATTGGTCGATAAAGGCTCCCCGGTCCGCCATCATGTCGATCAGCGAACGCATCGGGATCTCCCACGCCGTGCGATAGATCGCTTTCAGCTCGGGCGAGAATTCATCGATGTCCTGCACCGAGCCTTCAGCGAGCTTGATCTTGTTGCGGATCTCATCGGTCCACAATCCGACCGCCTTTAGTTCCTGAACCAGATACTTATTGACCTGCACAAAATCCCCGCTCAGCGTCTCGCGTTTGAAAAGGTTCGACACCTGCGGCTCGATGCACTCGTAGCAGCCGGCGATCGAGGCGATCGTCGCCGTCGGTGCTATGGCGATCATCAGAGAATTGCGAAGGCCCGTCTGCTTGATCTTTTCCCGAAGGGCGTCCCAGCGGGGCATATCCTCTGGCGTCACACCCCACATATCGAACTGCAGGTCGCCCTGTGCCGCTCTTGTCTCGATAAATGCCGGGTGAGCGCCGCGTTCGACAGCCAAGTCACTCGATGCGTCGAGAGCCGCGTAGTAGATCTCCTCCTGAATCTTGGCCGAGATCTCACGAGCCTCTTCCGAGTCGAACGGAAGCCTCATCTGGAAAAACACGTCCTGCAGACCCATAAGCCCGAGGCCGATATTTCGCCAGCGATTGTTTGATTGAGACGTCGACTCTATCGCGTAGTAATTAAGGTCGATCACGCGATCGAGCTGGCGGACCGCGAGGCGGACGTTCTTTCTAAGTTTTTCGAAGTCGAACTCGGCATCGGCATTGGTTCGGGCTTCGCCCTCATTGCGGACATGAGTGTCCTCGTTCCGTCTGACATATCGGGCCGCGTTGATCGAGCCGAGATTGCACACCGCGGTCTCGCCCTCGCTGGTTACCTCGATGATCTCGGTGCAGAGCTTGGAAAGGTGAACGACATTCTCGGGGCGCGCGGTCTGGTTGGATTTACGGTTGGACGCGTCTTTGAAGGTCATCCAGCCGTTGCCGGTCTGAGCCATCGTCCGCATCATCTTTGCGTAGAGGTCGCGCGCAGGTATCTGCCGCATGAAAAGGCCGTCTTCTTCAGCCTTTATGTAAGCCGTCTCGAATTCCTCGCCGTACAGGTCCGGGAAGTGCGGAACAACTTTCGGATCGAACAACGACCACGGGCCATCCGCCTGGACTCGCTTCATAAAGAGATCAGGGATCCAATTGGCAAGATTCAGGTTGTGCGTACGTCTCGCCTCGTCACCCGTGTTATCGCGAAGCTCGAGGAAATCCTCGATGTCCGCATGCCACGTCTCCAGGTACACGCAGCAGGCGCCTTTTCGCTTGCCGCCTTGGTTCACCGCCGAGACCGACGAATCAAGCGTCTTCAGCCACGGCACGATTCCGTTCGAGTGGCCGTTGGTACCCTTGATCAACGAGCCCCGTGACCTAACGCGGTGATAGGCAATTCCGATGCCGCCTGAGAATTTGCTCAGCATTGCGACATCGGAATATTTACGGTAGATGCTGTCGAGGCTGTCCTGTGGGCTGTCGAGCAGGAAGCACGAAGAGAGCTGCTCGTGCTGTGTACCCGAGTTGAAGAGTGTCGGCGTCGACGGAACGTATTCCAACGACGAAAACAGATTGTAGAGATCGACGGCCTCGTACGGGCTCTCCGCGAGTCCGCATGCCACGCGCATCCAGAAGAACTGCGGGGCCTCGATCACGTCACGCGTGGTCGGATTCTTTAGGAGATAGCGATCGTAAAGTGTGCGGAGTCCGAAGAATTCGAAAAGCTCATTTCGCTCCGGCGCGATCGCGTCATTCAGCTTCCGGGCATTCGCCATTACAAACTCGAGAACGCGATCATTCACCAGCCCGACCTTATGACCGAAGGTGATCGACTGTGAGAAGGAATGGATCTCCTGATTGCGGACCTCTTTCTCAATGTATTGATTCAGGAGTCTTGCTGCCACGCGCGAGTACTCGGGCTCCTCAAAGATGAGGCTCGCCGCCGTTTGGATCGAGAGTTTATCCAGCTCCTGCGTCGTCGCCCCATCATAAAGGCCGCTGATCGTCTTCGTAGCGATCCGCATGACATCGACATTCGCAAGGCCCGTGACGCAACGCGAGATCGCCTTCACGATCTTGTTGATGTCGACAGGCTCGAGCGAACCGTTTCGCTTCCTGACCTGCATTCCGGTCTGGGCTGAATTGTCCGTTTGTCTTGCGGGGGCGGCAGCTGTCGGGGCGATGAAGGTGTCCATTTTAGTCGTCAGTTCCCTTATCCGAGGGGCGTATCGGATCCAGTTTTCGGCATTTTGAGAGCGAAAGTCCCGCCTGCCCGCTTCATGCTTTTGTAGTAAAAGCAGGCTGCAAATGCCGCGTGTTTTTATGAAATCCAACGGCTCCGTTGGCGTTGAGGTCAAATTCCGAGCCGTCAGTGGATATAGACTATATAGTGGGCAAAACCGGTTGTCAACACAAAATGTAGTGGTTTTTAAACTATCTTCTAAAGCACCTTTTTTCAACGATTTACAATTTCAAAGGTGAGGTTGCGCGTTAAAACCGATTGGCATTTGGGCCTATCTTATGCACGGCCGTGCTTAATAAGCCTCAACGACGAGCTCGTCATATGCGAACTGGACATTTTCGGGAAGCAATTTCGAATCACGCGAGTACATGATGTCGTGATTGAGGTGGGTGAGGTATGTTCGCCTCGCTCCGATGCGCTCCGCGTATTCGAGAGCTTCGTTCAAACCAAGATGGGTCGAGTGCGGTTTGAGGCGGACACAGTCTAAAACCAGCACGTCAAGGTCCTGCAAGCCAGAGATCGTCTCATCCGAAATGAAATTCAGATCCGTCGCGTACGCGAAATCATTGAAGCGATATGCGATGACCGGCAGTTTTCCGTGGATGACCTCGAGCGGTGTCACGGTGACGTCTTCGCCGATCATAAACGGGGCGTTTGGCGTAACGGTGTGCGGAATGAGCTGCGGCAATCCTCCTCCAAAATGCGTTGGCTTGAAGATGTACTCGAAGATCCTTCGCAAGTCGATCCATGCGATCTCATTCGCGAAGATGGGCATTGCCCCGTGACGAAAATTCAGGGGGCGAATGTCGTCTAGCCCGAACACGTGATCGACATGACAGTGTGTGATGAGAACGGCGTCGAGATGGCGGATCCCGGCACGCAGGGCCTGTTGCCGAAAGTCACTTGACGTATCTACAAGTACTTTTTTGTCCTTATGTTCGACGAGGATCGATACGCGAAGCCGCTTGTCGCGCGGGTCATCTGACAGACACGTTTCGCAATCGCAAGCTATGGACGGAACGCCGGTCGAGGTGCCTGTGCCTAGGAAAGTAAGTTTCACTTCTTACCAAGAATGTCGCCCCCGGAGAATTTCTTCGCGGCCTGGGCTTTGAGTTTCTCTTCCGTTGCCTTTACGAGATGGACGTACTGCATTCGCAGATCGCCGAGGAGGCTGTCGAGAAGGCGCGATTCTTTTTCGTGAAGATTTCCTTTGGTCTTTTCCTTAACCATTCCAATCACGTCCAGCCAGTACTTACCTGTGTCGAGGTCAAGCATTCTCTGGCCGGTCGACGGATGCGGAACAGCTCCTAGTGCCGTCGCAGCGTTGGTCGCGAGCATAGAGAGGAAATTCACAAAGCTTGCCGGATCATCGGCGCCCGGAATGTCGTCGACGGAATCTGCGGCGTCCTCATCACCTTCTTCAGGATCGAGAGTGATGCCCTCAGGGATCTCGGGTTCGGACAATGCCGGCGTCTCTGCAGTGACCTTTTCGCTTTCCGCCGGTTTGACTTCGCGGACGGGTTCCGCATCGAGGGTCACGCCCTCTTTTACGGAGCCGTCCGGATTGAATTTTCGGCGGTCGGCGACCTTAAAACTTACTTCCTGTTCCTCTTCTTTACCGATCATAGGACGATTTTATCATTCACAAGTCTAGGAAGTCTTGGCAGTCTGGAAGGTCTTGGAAGGCAGCCCCGCTTTTCGAGACTTCCTAGACATCCGAGGCTTCCTAGACTTAAATGTTCATATGTCCAAGTCGTTTGACGAACTCGTTGCTGTGATGGCCAAACTCCGTGCTCCCGGCGGCTGCCCGTGGGACCATGAGCAGACGTACGCATCGCTCTCGCAGTACCTTTTGGAAGAGGCTTATGAAACATTCGACGCTATTCAAGAGGCGGCTCAGACTGGCGACACCACGAATCTCAAAGAGGAATTAGGCGACCTTCTGCTTCAGGTAGTTTTTCATTCAGCCATCGGCGCGGAGCGTGGCGACTTCACGATCGACGCGGTCGCGGAGGGAGTTACCGAGAAGCTCGTGCTTCGTCATCCGCATGTTTTTGGCGATGCGAAACTCGCTAGGGCGCAAGACGTGCTCGATAATTGGGACAAACTGAAGGCTGACGAACGCGCTGCTCAAGGCAAAAAAGAAAAGACCGTTGAAACCATCCTCGACGACGTGCCGGTCCACTTCCCTGCCTTGCTCGAGGCACTAAAGGTCTCGAAAAAAGCGGCGAGCGTCGGCTTCGATTGGGAAAACGAAGATCAGATTTTCGACAAGCTCAACGAAGAGGTCGGCGAACTCCGAAACGCAATCGCATCTGGCGATTCGGATGACATTGCCGATGAGATAGGCGATCTGCTTTTTGTGATCGTTAATGTCGCTCGACGCTTAGAGGTCGAGCCGGAGACAGCCCTCAAACGCACTAACCGTAAATTCCGGCAGCGGTTCAAGTTCATTGAGGATGAGTTAAAGCGGACCGGCCGCACTGTGAACGACGCATCCCTTAGAGAGATGGACGACCTGTGGAACGAATCGAAGACAAAAAGACTTGCATCTAGCCATTAGTTAACTAGCCGCTACTTTTTGATTCCCTTGAACAAAAGCTCCAGCACTCCTCGAACTGCCGCGTAGATGTCTGGGTCTTTTGAAGCTCGCGGCCCGGCTACGTTCAGTTTTTCAATATCGAAATTTCTTAGCCACAGCCGGATCTTGTTAGCCGCGGCATCCGTGCTATTCACAAGCAGATCGATGTGAAGGACCGGCTTTCGCTCGTTGCGGCATGCCAGCCAGGTCAGTTTTGATCCGCCGCGGAGTTTGCCGTGGGAAAAGATCACCGTCCCGTCGGACGTGATCACATTCATTCGCGTGCGTTCTGAAGGGTCCGATGATTCGGTCTCGTGAAGACCTGAGTATTTCGGGTGTATTGGTCCGTCCTCAGCCCAACGCCCCGAAGGTACAAATCCGCCGATCGGAATGGCGGCTGCGATCGCCGCGTCATGAGCTGCGCGGTCCGCTCCGGATTGACCTCCTGAAATTATCTTTTTGAGCCTATTCGGCAAAGAATTCTTGAAGGCGTTCAATAACCGTCTTGCGAGCCTGCTTATCGATCTCGCCGATCTTCTTAACGAGTCGGTCCTTATCAACCGTGCGCAGTTGATCGAGGATGATCGCTCGAGGACTGTTGAGGAGATCGATAGGAATACGCGTGGGATAGCCCGAACCGGGCGATGAGATAGGCGCGATAACCACGTGATTAACGTGGCGATTCATTTCATCGGGAGACAGGACGACCGAGGGCCTGGTGTTCTTAGCGTCCTTTGACGGCGTTTCGTCGAGATTGACGAGATAAACGTCGAATCGGGCTACCATTGCCACTCCTTCCGGTCAAAGCTCGAGCCCGCCTGGAGGTCTACCGTCTCGTCCTCGTCGTTTTCTGCCATGGTCTTGAATGCCTCGTCCCAACCGGAGCGAGGGGTCTGAGCCTTGCGGATCAGAATGCCGTCGGGGTGCCGCTCTAGCTCTACATCGCCCGTCATGCGGCTTTCCTCCAGCAAGACCTTTGGAATTCTGATGCCTTGCGAGTTACCGATCTGAATGATCTGAGCCTTCATAATTACATCGTAATTACATTCTGACGTTGTCAACCGATCTTCGTCAATCCGTTCGTATATTGGTGAAGGATCTCGGGTATCTCGATGGTACCGTCAGCCTGTTGGTAGTTCTCGATGACGGCGATCCACGTCCTTCCCACGGCCAGGCCCGAGCCGTTCAGCGAATGCACAAACTCGGGCTTCGCGCCGCCCGAGCGGCGGAATCGCGTATTCATTCTCCTCGCCTGGAAGTCACCGCAATTCGAGCAGCTGGAGATCTCGCGATATGTATTCTGCGAAGGGATCCACACCTCGATGTCATAGGTCTTGCGAGCGGCAAAGCCCATGTCGCCGGTCGATAGAACGATCGTCCGATAAGGCAGGCCGAGTAGCTGAAGGATGCGCTCGGCATTGGCGGTAAGCTTTTCGTGTTCTTCTTCAGAAGTCTCGGGCGTTGTGATCTTAACAAGCTCGACTTTCTCAAACTGATGCTGACGGATCAAACCCCGGGTATCTTTCCCATAGCTTCCCGCCTCGCTGCGAAAACACGGCGTATAGGCGGTGAAGTATCTTGGCAGATCAGCGGCGTCCAGGATCTCCTCGCCAAAGTAATTCGTGACCGGAACCTCGGCGGTCGGGATCAAAGCGAAGCCGCGTTCATCGGTCGTATGAAACAGGTCCTCCTCGAACTTCGGCAGCTGGCCGGTACCAAATAAAGACGTGCGATTGACAAGAAAAGGCGGCAGCGTCTCGGTGTATCCGTGCTCTGTGGTGTGGACATCGAGCATGAAATTCACCAGTGCTCTCTCAAGTCGCGCGCCTGCACCATTGAGGATCGCGAAACGCGAGCCCGCGATCTTTGTCGCACGTTCAGTATCGAGGATGCCGAGTGCGGTAGCGAGATCTACGTGGTCCTTCGGCTCAAAATCGAATTGCCTTGGTTCGCCCCATTTCCTGACCTCTTTATTCGCGGTCTCGTCGACACCCACCGGAACGTCTTCGGCAGGAATATTCGGAAGGCCAGCGAGAAGGTCGTGCATTGCCGCATCTGCGTCGTCACGCTGTGACTCTAGATCGGTCTGTTTGTGTTTGAGCCCTGCAACCTCGGCTTTGAGTTCTTCTGCCTCATCCTTTTTTCCTGATTGCATCAAAGAGCCGATCTCTTTGCTTGCGGAGTTGCGCTGGGCGTTAATGTCGTCGGCTTCGCGAATGATCCGGCGGCGGCCGGCGTCCAGTTCTGCGAATTTATCCAGTACATGGTCCGGAAAGTTGCGATCCGCCATCGCTTTGCGGACGGCATCGAGGTTTTCTCTTACGAAATTAATGTCGAGCATATTCATCGGTAACTACATTGTAGTTACGCCTTGCGTCTGATAGCGATCAAGAGAGCGTGCATGTTGTTAATCGCGGCCTTTTCGCCTAAAATCTACAGCTTACCAACGGGCAAAGGAACTACCAAAATTTAGCATTTTGCTATGACAAATAAAATTCGTAAGGCTGTTTTCCCTGCCGCCGGACTGGGTACACGCTTCCTGCCGGCCACAAAATCCTCACCCAAAGAAATGCTGCCGCTGGTGGACAAGCCCCTGATCCAGTACGCTGTCGAGGAGGCGGTGGAGAGTGGGATCGAGTCGATCCTGATCATTACGGGCCGCGACAAGAGTGCGATCGAGAACCACTTTGATATCTCCTTTGAGCTCGAGCAACTGCTCCAGGCGCGGGGAAAGACGGCTCAATTCGAGCAGGTCCGAGCTATTTCGGACATTGCCCAGATCAGCTACACGCGCCAAAAACAAGCCTTGGGATTGGGACACGCTATTTATCAGGCGAAGGCATTCGTAGGCGAGGAGCCTTTCGCAGTGCTGCTCGCGGATGACATCGTCGACGGCGACGATCCTGCGCTTAGTCAGATGGTGAATGTATTTGAAAAATACAACGCTCCGGTGATCGCGACGATGCAGGTCGAGGGGGAGGCCATTTCGCGCTTTGGAGTCATCGACGCCGAAGAGGTTGAGTCCAATGTCTACAAGATCCGAGACATGGTCGAGAAACCGGCGTTCGAAGACGCGCCGTCTGACCTCGCGATCATCGGGCGATACATTTTTACGCCGGACATATTCCCGGCGATCGAAAAAACGGAAAAGGGCGCGGGCGGTGAGATCCAGATCACTGACGCGATGCGCCAACTCTTAAAGGATCGGGAGTTTTACGCCTTGAAGCTTGAGGGCACCCGGCATGACGCGGGTGACAAACTAGGGTTCCTGATCGCGACCGTCGAGTTAGCGCTGAAACGCGACGACCTAGGCGCCGCGTTTCGCGAATATCTTAAGAGCCTGAAGCTCTAATACAGTAAGAATAAAAGTCCTCCATCGTCGTCATCGTCGCCGCACTCCTTCTCGGTCCAGCTTTTCAGCTCGTAGGTTCGCCTGAGACTGGCGAATACAAGGGCTTCAACCGTAATGACTGCGTCGGCCTCGTCCTTTTCACCGGGCGACTGCACCTTGAGGCACATACGATAGTTCATACCTGCTACGGATTGAGATTCGGCTTTGAGTACCTCGATCAATTTAGAATTCTTTTTGCCGACAGCAAATTCGGCAGCTTTTTGAACCCCTTCATTCGTCGTATCGACCTCCTTCCACCCGCCTAGTTTTTGGGCACTCGTGGCAGACGCAAATGCAAATAACGCGACAACGAATAGAAACGCTTTGAATTTCATTAGTTTTTCTCCCTTGAGTGACCTAAACAACTCTAAAGACCTCGCGATAACCGCTGACGACCATATCCAGATATCCTGCCATGGCGTTCTTAACATCGTCGCGCGAACCGCGTTCACGAAGGGCCTCCTCAAATTTCGCGATGTCCTTGACCTCGACCTCGACGACAACCGTCCAAAAATCAGCTACTTCATCGACCAATAATCGAGGTTTGCCAATAGTATCAGCCATGAGTTCGTGGGCCGCCTTGAACTTGCCGATAACATTCTTAGCCTGACCCGGCTTACATTTGAATACGTTGCGAACTACGAACATCTCGTGCCTCCCGAATCCGATTTGTTGGGATTCGACAATTGTGTCCCTGAACCAATGTCAAGTCAACAAGATTCTGCCGAGATGCAAATCAGGTGAAATGGTGGGAAACTGCCGTTTTCATGCCCATCAGACGATTACACTTGATTCTCGGCCTACTGTTATTCGCGGTCTTTGTGATCACGGGAAGTTATATGCGTGCAGACTTTCCAGACAAGGATCTGATCCCGCCAGATCTTAGGATACTCATGCGGTCACGCCACCTGTATATCTTCTTCGACTCGATGGTGCTGATAGCCCTTGGACTTTATTTTGAGCTCAAAGGAGGCTTCGTGAGGAGGACGCTCCAGATGGCCGGTTCGTCTTTCTTACTACTCTCAGCCGTGATGCTCGTATGGGCTTGGTATGCAGAGTCCTATGAGCTGCAGCATTTCTCTAGTATCAGCCGCTACGGCATCTATTCGACGCTCGCTGGGATAGGTCTTCATGTGCTTGCTGGTATTCCCAGTTTTCGACCGCCGCGTCCCGGCGGCGCCTAACCGAGCCACCTGTTATATTATCTAGCTGATGAGTGCTTACGAGGATCTCAATGAGACCCAGCAATTTGCGTGTCGCGTGATCGCCGACCATGCCCGTTCGACCGCTTTCGCGATCGCGGACGGCATCCTGCCCGGCAACGAAGGCCGCAATTATGTGCTGCGCAAGATCATGCGCCGTGCGATCTATCATGGCCGCGAACATCTTGGCCTCAGCGACCTTTTCTTCTACAAAGTTTGCGACCTTGTCGTTGAGAATTTCAAGGGAGCATATCCGGAACTCGAAACCCAGCGAGATTTCATCGGCAAGATGGTACGGCTCGAGGAGGAGCGCTTCGCGAATACGGTGACCGTGGGCCTGGGCCGGTTGAACGAGCTAGGCATAACCCCTGATACGCCGAAAAACGACGAACTCTTTTTGTCTGTCGGCAAGCTCTATGACACGTTTGGCACTCCGCGAGACCTTATCCGAGTCTATCTCGAGGAGATGGGACTCGAGTTCGAAGAGGATGATTTTAATTCTCGTTTTGACGCGGCTCTGCAGACCCTTCAGCAGCAATCGGGTATCGGAAAAACTGAGCGTAAATCGCAGATCTCGCCTGTGTATGCGGAACTCTTGGAAAAGGTCGGCACGAACGAGTTTCACGGTTACGATGTTACGGAGCTTGAAGCCGCGAAGGTCGTAGCGATCCTCGACGGTGAAGACCGACGCGAGTCGCTCGCCGAAGGTGATCAAGGAAGCGTCGTTCTTGATAAGACGCCTTTCTATGCGGAGTCGGGTGGGCAGGTCGGGGATACGGGTGTGCTGACTGGCGACGAATCAAAGAACCCAGCCGCTATCGCAGGTGGTTCCGCCTCTCGTGCAACGGTCGCGGATACCTATTCGCCGGTTGCGGGATTGATCATTCATAAGGTAACGGTCGGCAAGGGGACGCTGAATGTAGGAGACGCGGTATCGGCGCATGTTGACGTCGAGAAACGGGACGCCACTCGACGTAACCATACGGCGACGCACCTGGTGCACGCTGCTTTGAAGGAAGTGCTTGGAAGCCACGTCAAGCAGGCAGGCTCGGTCGTTGCCCCGAATTATCTGCGGTTCGACTTTACGCATTACCAGCCGCTTGCCCCGAGCGAGATCGCGAAGGTAGAGGACCTGGTCAACCACTACATCCTGAAGAATGAGCCAGTGACGACCAACATGATGGCGCTTGAGGACGCGATGCGTTCAGGTGCGGTGGCGATGTTTGGCGAGAAGTACGGGGCGGAAGTCAGAGTGCTGAGCGTTGGCGGCGGTGAATTTTCGCGTGAGCTTTGCGGCGGGACGCACGTGCGTGCGACGGGCGACATCGGTAGTTTCAAGATAACTAGCGACGAAGGCATCGCAGCAGGCGTGAGGCGTATTCGAGCGATCACCGGGTTTGATGCATTTGAGCGTTTCCGAGAAGACGAGGTCTTGATCGACCGCTCGCTGTTGGCGCTCAAGACGCAGCGGGACAATCTTCCTGACGCCATAGCCCGCCTGCAGGACGAGCTCAAACGTACCCGAAAGGAGATGGACGATCTCAAGCTCAAGATCGCTCTTGGCAGTGGTCAGGGGTCAGTGGCCGGTGGTCAGTCAGGCAATGGCGATCAGCCGCGTGACATTCACGGTGTGCAA
>JAFAOW010000197.1 GCA_019247455.1 Acidobacteriota bacterium
GTTCGACTTCATCACGCGGAAGCTCGAACATCACGCTTACTTTCAACCTCGAAAAGAATCCAGACCAGGCCTATCAGGAGATCCAGCAAAAACTCAGTACGGTCGTAAACCGGCTGCCGGACGCCGCTGATCCACCGACGGCCAGGAAGAGTGACCCGGATTCATCTCCGGTCCTGATGTACTCGGTCAGCTCTCCGCGAAACGCGGTCGAGATGACCGATCTCGTTACGACCCTTATCCAGGACAAGATCGAGTCGACTGACGGGGTCGGCGAGGTCGTGATCTTTGGTGCGCGCCCCAAGCAGATCAAGCTATACATCGATCCTGACCGGCTGCGTGCGTACAACCTATCGCTCACGCAGGTCACTGCGGCCGTTACCGCCCAAAATCAGGAGCTTCCTGGCGGCAGCCTCGTCGAGGGGGCGAAGACCGTTGGCCTGCGCACCGTGAGTAAGCTCACAAAGGTCGAGGATTTCAACGACATCGTCATTGCAACGAAGAACGATTTTCCGGTCAAGTTCAAAGACATCGGGCGCGTCGAAGAAGGCGGGGCCGACCCGACAACGGCTCTTTCGCTTGACGGTACACCTGCCGTTGCGGTGGGTATTCGCAAGCAGTCCGGGGCGAATACGGTCGCGGTGATCCAGGCCGTCAAACAGCGAATGGCCGCGATCATTCCGACGCTTCCTAAAGACATGAAGATCGCGGTCGTGCGCGACCAATCGGAATTCATCGAGAATTCACTGCACGCTATCGAAGAGCATCTGGTACTTGGCGGTATTTTCGCCGCGGTCGTGGTGTTCCTCTTTCTCTGGAATTTCCGCTCGACGATCATTTCGGCGTTAGCCATCCCGACATCGATCATTGCGGCATTCGCGTTGATCGCGGCACTCGGATACTCGCTCAACCAGATGACGATGCTCGCTCTGACATTAATGGTCGGCATCGTGATCGACGACGCGATCGTTGTGCTCGAGAACATTTACAGGTTTGTCGAAGAGAAGGGAATGAATCCGTTTCAGGCAGCGGTCGAGGGCACGCGCGAGATCGGGCTTGCGGTTTTGGCGACAACTCTTTCGCTGCTTGCGGTGTTCATTCCCGTCGGTTTCATGACCGGTATCGTGGGCCGCTTTATGTCGTCTTTCGGTTTGACCTCCGCGGCCGCCATCGCGGTTTCGCTGATCGTTTCCTTCACCCTGACCCCGATGCTTGCGGCTCGCTGGATCAAGCGGCCGGAACACAAAGAGCACGTCCCCACCGTCGTTGATCCGCATTCTGACCTGGACAGCGAGATAGGGCATCAAGCATCGGACAGCGTAACTTTGCGCGGCGAAGAGAATGCAGAGGAAAGTACCTCAAAGACCGGTGTTTTTTACAGCAAGGTCGATGGTACCTACACGTGGCTGTTGAAATTGGCATTGCGTTTTCGTTGGGCCGTTGTGCTGATCTGTGTCATCACGGTCGCTTCGATCGTTCCGCTTTACCGATACGTGGGCATGGCGTTCCTGCCTGATGAGGACGAGTCGTTATTCCAGATCAACATTCGCGGGCCGCAGGGGACTTCGCTTGCGGCGACCCAATCGATCCTCGATCGAATTGCGCGTGATGTCCGCGAGAAAATGCCCGGACTTCGCAACACGGTCGTCAACGCGGGTGGTTTTGGCGGTGGTCCCGGTTCGGGAAACAGCGGCAACGTGAGTGTATCGCTTGTACCTGTCAACGAAAGGAGCCAGTCGCAGGCCGACCTTATCAACATGGCTCGGCAGATGACCAAGCCGTATGCCAACAAGGATTGGAAGATCACCGTCTCCGCTTCTTCATCGATCGCTCAGGGAATAGGCTTGGGGCGCGGCGGTTCGGGCATCGGCTATTACATATCCGGTCCCGACATGCAGCAGCTCAATTCGTATGCAGATCAGGTCGTTGAAAAGATGAGGCAGGATCCGACCTTTCGCGATCCGGACAACTCGGTCGATCCTGGGACGCCCGAGGTTCGTTTCAATATCGATCGTGCGAAGGCCGCGGATCTTGGTGTTCAGGCAACGGATATCTCGAGGGCATTGAACATCGCGGCCGCGGGGCAGCGAGTGTCAACATTCAGCGAGGGGACTGAACAATACGACGTGATCGTTCAGGCTGACGAACCTTTTCGCCGAACTCGACAGAACTTGCAGTACTTCACGGTCTCGTCCTCAAAAGGCCAGGCTGTCGGACTCGATCGTCTAGTTACAATGGAGGAGACGCTCAGCCCTGCGTCGATAGCTCGCCTAAACCGGCAGCGCGTAGTTACCATCTCGTCCGGTTTGCCGCCAAACACATCAGAGGCCGACGCGCTCGCAAAACTCCAGTCCATCGTCAACGGTCTGAATATGCCGCCGGAATACTCTTCAGGCGTTCAGGGACAATCGAAGGAACTCCAGCGGGCGTACAACTCATTTCTACTGGCTTTTCTGTTGTCGTTTGTCTTCATGTATCTGATACTGGCGGCCCAGTTCGAGTCTTTCATCCATCCGGTGACGATCCTGTTATCCCTACCGTTGTCCGTGCCGTTCGCATTGATATCGACAGCCATTGCGGGTCAGACGCTGAACATCTTTTCGGCGCTAGGGATCCTGCTTCTTTTCGGTATCGTGAAAAAGAACGCCATTCTGCAGATCGATCACACGAACACCCTGCGATCTCGCGGAATGGCACGTTACGATGCCATAATCCAGGCAAACCGCGACCGACTGCGGCCCATCCTGATGACCACGATCGCGTTGGTGGCGGGAATGCTCCCCCTCGTGATCGGGAGCGGCGCCGGTGCCGCGACCAATCGTTCTATCGGCATCCTGGTGGTGGGCGGACAGTCGCTTTGTCTCTTGCTGACGCTTCTGGCGGTACCGGTGTTCTATTCATTGTTTGATGACGCGCAGGAGACTGCCGTGTTTAGAAAAGCGTCGGCTGGTATGCGGCGCGCCGCGGCTGTCTTTAGGCGGAAGCCGAAGGGCTCGCCCCAGGCCGAAATGCCCGATAGTGAGGAACCGGCCTAAATTATTGAATGGCAGCCGTTTATCGCAACATTCTCGACCACATTTGGACGCCGCTCGCCGGCGTCGCAGTCACTTTTGTGCTCGCCCTTTCGGTGGTTGCACAAACGCCCACGCCGTCGCCGACGATCGATCTGCCTCCACCGGTTCAACCTTCATTCGTTTCGGCCCCAAGGCCAACGCCCGATCCTTCGCGGGTCGGCGTCGACGGCGGCGATCCCTGGTCTCTAACCATCGAGCAGGCGATCGATCTGGCGCTGACGAACAATAACGACATTGACGTATCGCGAAATAACGTCCGCATAAATGATTACAACCTGCAGGCGGCAAAAGGGATCTACGATCCGTTGTTCAGTTCACAAACGTATTATGAAAGCCGTACGACACCGACCGCATCCACCATCGGCGGTGCGGTGGGCGGTTCGGTAACGCAAAGGCAGTTCTACAACGATTTTGGGTTCTCCGGGTTTACACCGAAGTTCGGGGGGCAATATGACCTCCTGTTCAATCAGGCACGAACGACGACGACGAACCGGAACACCACTCTCAACCCGCAATATCCGACGAACATGATCGCGTCCTATACCCAGCCGTTGTGGCGCGGGCTCCGGATCGATGCTAACCGCCGAAATATCATGATCGCGGCCAAGAATGTGTCGATCACTGAATCGCAGCTTCGCCAAGTGGCGATGACGCAGATCCGTTCCGTCGAGCAGGCATATTGGGACCTGGTCTATGCCCTGCGAAATCTGCAAGTACAGAACGACACGCTGCGGCAAGCACAGGATCAGCTGGAGAGCAACAAACGCCTTGTGGAGAAAGGCGTTCTTGCTCCGATCGAGGTCGTTGCCGCGAACGCGCAGATCTCCACATACGAACAGGCGATCTACGCGGCTCAGGAATCGGTCACCCGGGACGAGAATACGCTCAAGACCATCCTGCTTCCGGATCGCCGCGCTCCGGAATGGTCGCGTCCGATCATGCCGGTCACCGACATGAATCGTGAGGTGCCACGCATAGGCCTCGAAGTCGCGACGAGCGAGGCAATGAAGAATCGTCCCGAGATAGAACAGCTCGGGATCAGCAAGGACATCAATCAGATCGATCAACGCTATTACAAGGACCTTACCAAGCCTCAGGTCAACCTGGTCGGCTCGTACACGTCGGCGGGCCTTGCGGGCACACCGAACCCGAATTCCTCCGGATTCGCCACTGTTCCTGACGTTTTGAAAGGCGGATATTTCAATTCTCTGAGGAATCTGTATGCCCAAGACTTTCCTACATATAGATTGGGCGTACAGATAGCTCTTCCGATCAGAAATCGCACCGCCAAAGCAAATTTCGCGCGGGTGCAGGTTGAGGGGGACCGGATCGCTAATAACCGCGCTCAGGAGGAGCAGTTGATCGAAGCGGAGGTTCGCAATGCTCTGCAAGCCCTCCGCTCCGCGGAAGCAACGCTCGCCTCCGCGACCGCGGCGCGCGAAGCTGCCGAGGAACTCTACAGCAGCGAGCAGCGTCAATTTCGAGCCGGGACGACCACCTTTTTTCTTGTGCTGCAAAGGCAAACAGAGCTGTCCGCTGCAAGAGGCCGTGAGATCCAGGCTCGCACAAACCTCAATAAGGCGATCTCAGAATTCAACCACTCGATCGGAGCGACACTTAACGTAAACAATGTCAGCGTCGGCAAATAATTAATGGCTGGTATCGTTTCCGTCGCGAAAGTTCTTGAACCCACGCCCTATCGCGAATAGGGCACCCAATCCAACTGCGACCGCCGCGCCGGCGGCCACCGGATGAAGCGAAGCCTTCGTATAAAGACTCGATTCCGCGACATGGCCGTCATAGCCGCCACGTTCATTCAGCTCGTCGTCATGCGAGCTGTAAAGTCCCTCTAGCGGGTTTCCGGTCTGCGGCTCGTCGGTTTTCTGAATATCGATCATCGTATTTTCCATAACGAGATCTGTGAGACGCGGCATCTTTTCGCCCATTGCTGACAGAGCCTTTCCGCCGCCGCCGACGAAGATGTCGCGCACAGGATTCTCAGCGCAAAAAAGGATCGTTTCGGCTACCGTTTCAGGCGCGTAAACCGGAGGAGGATTCTCGGGTTGCACGCCAAGGTAATTCTTCGCGTGCTGCTTGTACGGCGTATCGATCGCGGCGGGCTTGATAAGAGTCAGGAGGATAGGGGCTTTCGACGCCTCAAGCTCCATTCGCAGGGCGTCGGTGAATCCTTTTACGGCGTGTTTTGACGCGCAGTACATGCCTTGCAAAGGGATGGCCCGGTCGGACAAGGTGCTGCCAAGATTGATGATCGTCCCTCCTTTTTCATGAAGCCTTTTTGCCGCGATGAGCGAGCCGTTGACCACACCCCAGAAATTCGTTTCGAATAAGCGGCGAGAGTCTTCGGTCGGAACATCCTCCAAATTGCCATAGATCGAAACTCCGGCATTGTTGATCCACGTATCGAACCCGCCGTATGCTTCCTGCGCGAGGCCTGCCGCGAGCCTTAGGTCGGGCTCGCTTGCCACGTCGACTACCGCAAATCTCGCATCACCGCCGTTGGAGTTGATCTCGTCGGTGAGATCGGAGAGTGCCGTTTGATTTCGCGCTATCAGGACGAGCCTCGCCCCTTTTTTAGCCGCCATCCTCGCCGTCACTAGGCCGATCCCGCTTGTTGCTCCGGTGAGAACGATCGTTTGCTTCTCGAGCGGTTTTTGCTTGAACTTCATGTTGCCTCCATACCCGAAAGGAACGCTTTGCAATCCAATGCTGATACCGCACGCGGCTATCCTCTGTAGGTTCAAATACATTTGCCAGGGTTTTACACCTCAGGAGTGTCGCGTTACGATTCACCATCATGACAGCTGACGAATTTAGAGCGATCGTCCTTAGCCTTCCTGACGCGGAAGAGAGGTCGCATATGAACCATCCAGACTTTCGTGTGAAGAACAAGATCTTTGCAACGCTGTCGCCCGACCTCACATGGGGAATGGTGCAGCTCAAGCCGGCGGAGCAGCAGGAATTCATGCTGCTGGCACCCGAGATCTTCAGTCCGGCACCGGGCAAGTGGGGTGAGAATGGATCGACGAAGATCGCACTCAGCAACGTCTCGGACGATTCACTCGTGCGCGAGGCGGTTGGGCAGGCTTGGAAGAACCTCGGGGAGAAACTAGGACGCGCAAAAAAGCGTTGAGGAGGGAGCCTCGGGCGCTATGAAACTGTCGGGGAGGGTCAGTTTCCAAACTAGATCTTGAAACCGGCCCGTGTGAGCATCGTTTCGAAGCCGGTCTTGTCGACCGCTTTTATGTACGC
>JAFAOW010000254.1 GCA_019247455.1 Acidobacteriota bacterium
CGTTGTCGAGCATGATATTCCCCTCGGGCTCTATTGCCGAGGGACTTTCTCAGGATCTGTCGCCCACCTCGCACGTACTGCTGCGTCTCAGGCTGCTGCATCCCATCACAGCGATCCTTACGAGCGTCTTCCTGATATTCCTTACAGGCTGGTTCTCTAAGGAGAGCGGAAAGGTGAAACCGGTAACAAAATGGGCGAACGTGAACGCCCTCGTCCTGCTTATACAGATCGCTTTTGGGTCGGCGACACTGCTAATGCTTTCGCCGATACTAATGCAGCTTGGTCATCTGCTGCTTGCGGATATCGTATGGATCAGTTATGTGATGGCTGCTGCGGCCTTTCTTTCGCACGGGCCTGCGCCTGTCCAAGACGCCACTGCTCTCCCTGCTGAGTGAGCACATCCATCACCGACTGGAACTCGCGTCTCTTTTCTTCGATCACAGCATCGTCGGCGTCCGCCGGTACATAGATGGGCTCTGCAAAGACCATGAGTGCGCGTGAGAAGGGCCGCGGGATCTGCATATTATCCCAGGTGCTCAGCGACCAGTACGAGCCTGATTCGAGGATCATGGGCAGGATCGGATTTCCCGTCTTTTTGGCGAGAATGACCGGTCCGGCCTTCACCTGATACTTAGGCCCGCGGGGGCCGTCAATGGTGAAGCCCATTGCAACCCCGCGCTTCATCGTCCTGATCATTTCGACGAGGGCGCGGGAACCGCCGCTTGAGGAGGACCCACGGATCGCACCGAACCCGAACCGCTGTATAAACCTTGAAATATAGTGGCCGTCAAAGCTTTTTGACGTGAGTACGGCCACGCCGCGGTCCCGCATAAAATAGGTGCACAAAAACAGGCGATTATGCCAAAGGCTGTAGACCGGCTGCTTACCCGCGTCGAAAACTGCCTGATGATTTTCTTCCCCGATGGTGGTTAGTTTGACCGTGCGGCCGATAGCATTGATCAACATGTAGCCGATCAAGTCCCACAGGTATATAGAGAATCGTCTTGAGAAGGGTACTCCATCGAGCGACGCGAAGTTGTAAAGCTTATCTATAGCGGGGTCCACAGTTAGAAGATAACTACCAATTTAGGGTATTATTTGCAACAACAGCGCAGGGCCTTTCGTACCTCAGAATGGCCTTTCCAAAGCCCGCTCTTATGCAGCGTAGGATCCTGATAATTGACGATCATGACGATCTGGCGACCTCTCTTCAAGAGGTCTTTAGCCGTAAGGGCGATCTTGTTCATGTCGTCGAAAAAAGGAATGACGCTCTTGCCATCGACGACATTGACTCCTACGACCTGGTTATCACGGACCTGGACGTGAAAAAGCTCACAAAGGAAACATCCCTCAACGGCAACGCCGACGTTTGCCTTCCTAAAACACTGAACGAGAGCCATTTTGGCGAACACATAAAGGCTTTCAAGATCTGCGCCGCGAATTTTCGACGCGACGAATTCGACGAGGACGAGCTAAAGAACATGGTCGCAACCATCCTTGATTACAAGATCAGGTACGTCGATCGAGAAGAATTCGTTCAGGACCTCCATGAAAATATCGAGTTTGAGATGCCATCAGCCCTCTCTCTGATGCACATCGTTCTCGAATATTTGATGAAACGCGTTGAGAAGAATGGCGTCGTGAAGGCTGAGCAATCGAATCTTTTTGTCGCACTGGACGAAGCCTTCGTCAATGCGATCAAGCACGGGAACAAGTACGACGCGGCAAAGCTTGTACGCGTCTCGGCAGAGATATCGAGTGAAGAGGCGAAATTCACGATCGAGGACCAGGGGGAGGGATTCGACGTGCGCGGCATCCCGGACCCACTCGACCCGGAGAACCTGTTCAAAACAAGCGGCCGCGGCGTCCTTTTCATCCACAACATCATGGACGAGGTCACCTACAACCAACGCGGCAACCAGGTCACGATGGTCAAAAAGGCTCCGACTGAGGAGCAATCTTCGACATGAATGAATAGATCGATGCATGTTGATCGACTTTTAATAACACTTCTTCTTATTTTGGCGACCACGGTGCACGCCGAATCCCAATCCAGTCCACCAACAGACCGAACCAAGACCTTTGGCTCAAGTCTCACTCGGGATCCGAAACAGAGTACATCGACAATCAGTGAGGATACCGAAACGATTCGGGTCGAGACCAACCTCGTCGTCTCGAATGTCTTAGTACTAAACGATAAGGGAAGCGCAATTCTTGGCTTAACCAAAAACGATTTTGTCGTGACCGAGGACGGAGTGTCCCAATCGGTAGAGCTTTTCGCAAACACTGATGGCAAGCCAGTCCCACGATCGATTATTTTGATCGTCGATTATAGTGGCAGCATCGATCCGTTTTTTGCTCGCGGCCTCGCAGGAGCGAAGGCCCTCATTGGGAGGCTCGGCGCGCAGGATAAGATGGCAATTGTAACGGATGATGTAAGTCTAATCTGTGATTTTACGAACGATCGGACCAAACTTAATGCGGCGATAGACTCCGTGACGCGCAATGTGAAAGAAAAGAAACATGGCAACAGTTTTCAATACAGCGCGCTTATGGCCACATTGCGCGAACTGATAGGTGTAGAAGACCTAAGACCTATCATTATTTTCCAAACAGACGGTGACGAGGCCGTGTTTCTAAGAAGCCCCGACTACAAAGCCACGGCAAAACGATTTTGGGATTCGCCGAGATTATGGATGAAGGAACGGACTTTCAGCTTTGAGGACGTTCGCGACGCTCTGGAGCGGTCCCGAGTGACGCTTTACAACGTGATACCAGGAATCAGATTTGCGGGACGCACCGGAGAAGACTTGGGAAAAGCCGCAGACATCGATAATCAGGAGGCGTTCTTTGCGAAAGGTTTGATGTGGAATCCCAAGGACCTGAAAAGTAAGCAGGTGGAGATAGATTGGAGAATATTTACTCAAAATAGATTGCTAGAGCTTGGAAATCTTTCAGGCGGTTACACTGAGTTTCTTCAACGACCCGAAGATGCTGACGAGATCTACACTCGTATTCTGAAAACGATCGATAACAGATATGTGCTTGGATACTATCCCGAGAAGAAGACTGGGGAACCCAAGAGGCGAAGCGTTAAGATAGAAGTCAAAGGTCATCCGGAATTCATTGTCATTGGAAGAAAGACGTATTTGCCAGCAATCGAATCCCCTTGATTCATAACCACACCTCGCCACTATTGCCTTTCTTGCCAGAAAATTATAATATGTCACAATTAACCCAAGGTGCATATGAGTCTAATTACGACAAAAGTGAGTGAGGGCGGCCGAATAATCATTCCTGCGGAAATGCGCAGGAAATTCGGACTGAGCGTCGGCGACACGGTGAATCTTAGGGACGACGACGGTTACATAGAAATAAGCACGCCAAAGATGGCTCTCGAAAAACTGCGGAAGCGACTACGGGATGTTGTTCCCGAAGGCGTGTCGCTTGTCGACGAATTGATCACTGAGCGACGTCGCGAAGGCGAAAATGAGTGATCGTGTACTGGATTCCTCGGCCGTTCTCGCGGCGCTTCAGGGGGAGCCTGGAGCCGAGACGGCTGAAACCTATTTTATAGGCGGGCTTATCAGCGCCGTTAATGCGGCCGAGGTGATGTCAAAGTTGGCTGAATGGGACCGCCTTTCCGATCTGGATTTTGAATATTTCACCGAACTGGGGTTGATAGTTGTGGATTTCACGCTGGAGCACGCGCGAAAAGCGGCGGAGCTTCGAGCGGTGACTCGACACGCTGGCCTGTCGCTCGGTGACCGAAGCTGTCTGGCACTTGCAATCATTTCGAACGCGACCGCCGTCACTGCAGATAAGAGTTGGAATGAACTTGACGTATGCCCTGTTGAGCTAATTCGCTAGACTAGATCTATGCGAGTCACTATCGCCCAGATCAACTCCACCAACGGCGATCTTGCCGGCAACACCCAGCGAATAATTTCAGCGATCGAAAAGGCCAAGGCCGACGGCTCGGACCTTGTTGTTTTCCCGGAAGTCATCACGCACGGATACACCTCTCAGGACTGGTTTCAAGATCCGGACATAATCGCGCATTCGGTGGACCCGCTCGAGAGCATCATCCCGGTAACCGAGGGAATAACGGCGGTGATCGGTACGATCCGTCCAACGGGAGAGAACGAGGGCAGGAAGCTTTTCAATTCAGCCGCGGTGATATCAGATGGCAAGCTGATCGGCTTTGCCGATAAGACGCTCCTGCCTGAATACGACGTTTTCGACGATCCGAGATATTTCGAGCCGTCCGATCATCGAAGAATATTTGAGATCGGCGGCGTAAAGATTGGCGTCGTTGTGTGCGAAGACTTTTGGAATGACAAAACGTTTTGGCGGGACCGCCTTTACGAGAGCGACCCCACAGACGAGGTCATTGCGATGGGCGCTGACGTGATCGTCTCGCTCAACGCCTCGCCATATAACAAAGGGAAGATACGACTTCGCTGCGATATGGTCGCACACCGGGCGAAGGCCCAAAAGGTGCCGATCGTCTTTGTAAACCTTGTCGGCGGCAATGACGGCATTATCTTTGACGGGGCGAGCCTGATCGCTGACGAGGAAGGCGACATTATCCTGCAGGCCGCGGCCTTTGAGGAGTTCGTCGAGACCGTCGAGCTTGATTGCCGAAAGCCCGACGCTCGCGGGATCACGGGCGCCGAATGCGAAGCGATCCATGACGCACTTGTGCTTGGAATACGCGATTACGCCTCGAAGAACGGTTTTAAGAAGGCCGTCCTCGGGCTGTCGGGCGGGATAGATTCCGCGCTTGTTGCGGCGTTGGCGGCTGAGGCCTTGGGCCCCGAGAATTTGCTTTGCGTGATGATGCCGTCACCCTTCTCATCTGAGGGCAGCATCAAGGACAGTGAGGAGCTGATTAGCAATCTTGGCTGCGAAGGACGGATCGAGCCGATCTCTGATGCCTTTGAAGTACTGCTCAACCAAATGGAGCTGCATAAGCCTTCGAAAGGAGGCGAGTCGCTGGCAGCCGAAAATATGCAGTCGCGTATTCGCGGCGTGATCCTGATGGCGATCTCCAATGCCGAAGGGCGGCTATTGCTTTCGACGGGTAATAAATCCGAGCTTGCTGTAGGATATTGCACGCTCTACGGCGATACCAATGGCGGGCTTGCTGTTCTCGGCGACGTCCTAAAGACCGAGGTGTGGGAAGTCGCACGCGAGATAAACGCGCGAGCCGGCCGAGAGTTGATCCCAAACAAGATCATCGACAAAAAGCCCTCGGCAGAGCTCGCCCCGAATC
>JAFAOW010000286.1 GCA_019247455.1 Acidobacteriota bacterium
TCACGGCAAGCCCGTTGAGATAAGCCACGATGGGAAAACAATTTTTGACAGGATTCCCGAGACTTTCGCCGCGGGCCGCTACCACTCACTGATCGTCGATCGGGACGAATGGCCCGATGTTCTCGAGGTTTCTGCCGAGTCGCCCGACGGCCTTGTGATGGCCCTTAGACACAAGACATTGACTATCGAAGGTGTACAGTTCCACCCGGAATCGATCCTGACCGAGCATGGCCGCATCCTTCTGCAAAATTTCCTCGCGCTTTAGGCATTTACTTATTACTTGTCACCTCTCACTTTTAACTTACTCCGGATGAGTGAAAAATGTAAGGTAGAAGGGAAGATGGCCTCCAACCGTTCAGACTGGCTCAAATATGCGCCCGCCTCCGCTACAAGCGCGCGGGCAGAAACGCCGCTGTTCCCGTACGTCAACCGCCTCATGCGCGGCCAGGACCTCGACGAGGACGCGGCCGAGAAGTTCTTTTCCGCGCTGACCGAGCCGGAAGTCGGTTCGATCCAGATCGCGGCCGCGCTTACAGCCCTCACCGCAAAAGGCGAGACCGCCGAGGAACTTGCCGGAATGGCGCGCGTCGTTCGCCGTATGGCAACCAAAGTATCGGCGCCGAAGACCGCGTTCGATATTTCTGGTACAGGTTCGTCGCCGGCACGCACCTTTGCGGTTTCGACAGCCGCAGCTCTCGTCGCCGCGGGAGCGGGGCTTGTCATCGCAAAGCAGTCCAATCGCGGCTTGATGACCAAGGCAGGAAGTGCCGATGTTCTCGGCGAACTCGGTGTGAAACTTGCCCATGAACCGGCCGATGTGCACGCGACACTTAGCGGCACAGGGTTGAGCTTTTTGTCGGCGCCGAAATTCCATCTCGGACTCCGAAGGATCGCCGATGTTCGCGGGTGGCTCGGCATTCGTACGAGCCTTAACCTCCCGGGGCTGATGGCAAATCCAGCCGGTGTCACGCATCAACTGATCGGGGTTTGGCATCGTTCTCTCGTCGCACCTGTCGCGCACGCCCTTTGCCTTCTCGGTGCAAAGAATGCCTGGGTGGTCCACGGCTCCGACGGCCTCGACGAAGTGACGCTTGCAGGCAAAACTTTCGTCGGCGCGGTCAAGGACGGGGAAGTTCGGCCGTACACGATCTCGCCGGCGGATTTTGGGATCAAACCCGCAAAGCTTGATGGCCTTAAGGCGGCAACCGCTAAGGAAAGCGCCAATATCATCCGCGACGTCCTTGCCTCGAAGCGCCGCGACGAGGCCCGCTCACTCGTGATCCTCAATGCTGCCTCGGCCCTTTTTGTCGGCGGTATCGCGAATGACCCTGTCCAGGCAGCCCGGCTCGCCGAGCGCAGCATCGACAGTGGAATGGCGCAAAACAAGCTCGAGCGCCTGGTCCAATTCACGAACAAGAAATAGCCTTACTTTGGGCCCTCTGTGTCTTACCTTTTTCGCCTTTGTGAAAAAGCTCCGGGTGTTACAAAGTGGACCGCTTTATGTGACTCCAGTCAGCCCTTAGGGAATAATTATCCGGTGCTCGGGATCGCATCAAAACTTTACGGCAGGGTCGCCAACCTCAGGAATTACCTTTACGATCGGGGTGTCTTCGAAGCGCATGATCTCGGGGCATTCACTGTTAGCATCGGAAATATAACGGCCGGCGGCACAGGGAAGACCCCACTCGTAGCCTATGTCTCCGAACTGCTCGCCGCTCGCGGTGAAAAGGTCTGCATCCTTACCCGCGGATACGGCCGCAGAGACCCGTCCAGGCGCATTGTTGTTACCGCAGATTCCGCATCTTCGAACGCGGGTGACGAACCCGTTGAGCTCGCTCAGCGGCTAAAGGATAAGGCGGTCATTATCGCCGACAGCGACCGCTTCGCGGCGGGAGAGTGGGCGAAACGCAAATTTGGCGTTACCGCCTTTGTCCTTGACGATGGATTTCAGCATCGCCGCATTCGCCGAGACATTGATATTGTGTGCATCGATGCGGCAAACCCCTTTGGTGGCGGCGAGATGCTGCCTTCTGGCCGGCTCCGCGAGCCGCTCGCAAATCTTTTGCGCGCCACGGCCATCGTTATTACGCGGGCGGACCTGGTCGAGGACCTCGGTGGTTTACGCGATGAGATCACGCAATTTGCGCCAGCGGCTCAAATATTTGAGTGCCGCAACGTGCTTCGGAAAATTTACGGCCTGAAAACGGATGAGCCCCTTACGGCCGGCCAAACCCGGGCATACGCCTTTTGCGGCCTCGGCAATCCGGACAGCTTTTTCGCATTGTTGGCAAAGCAAAGTATCGGCATCGCCGGAGTCAAAAGCTTTCCCGACCATCATAACTACACGCAGGCAGACATTACTGCTCTCCATCGGGAGGCCATGGAAGCGGGTGCGGAGCTATTACTCACAACTGCAAAAGACGCGGTAAAGCTTCGCGATCTGAGTTTTACGCTTCCTTGCGGGGTGGTCGGGATAGATCTGGAACTTGATGACGCGGAGCGCTTCGCAGCTATTTTTTAGGCTTGCGGTTCGGCGGCTCGTTCTTATCGCCCCAGTAAAAGAACCGAACGACTAGAACATAGATCGTTACACAGATCACGAGTAGGAGGATGAAAAAGAAGATGAGCCATGCGAGAGGGGACATTAAACGGTCTCCTCGACCTTCGCTTCGGCCTCTTCGATCAACCCGGTCACGAGGCCCCGCGTCCCGCGATGCTCAAGCACGTGGCGATAGATCACCGTTCCGACAGCAACTATCGGGATGGCTAGAAACACACCTGGAATTCCGGCCACCTGTTCCCCAGCGAGTACAGCCAGGATGATCGTCAGCGGAGGCAGGTGAATGCCGCCCCTGACGATACGCGGATAAAACACGTAGTCCTGTGCGATGCGGAGCACGATCAAAAAGATCGCGACGTACAAGGCCCGCCACGGGTTATCTGAGAACGCCGCGGTGAGCGTCACGACAACGCCGATCGTAACAGGTCCGATCAACGGAACGAATTCAAATATGCCTGCCAAAATGCCCAGCAGCAGGGCATAATGCATTCCGATAAAATAGAATCCGATCGTGCAAATGATCGCGATAAGAATGCATGAGAACAACTGTGCCCTCGTGTAGGCCGCGAGCGTGGTATTCAGATCCGCCATCACCATCTCCGCGCGGTACCGCCACCGCCCGGCGGGGAACATTCGCAGGACCATCAGCCGAAACTGGTTCACATCCTTCAAAAAGAAGAAGGAGAGGATCGGCACCAGCACGAACCACGGTAAATAGCTTACGAATACCAGCACAAAGTCACCCACGTTGCCTGTGATGCTTGCCCCTAGATCCGTTACTTTCCGGTTGACGGTCTCCTGCACCTCATCGGGTATCCTGAGACGGTCGAACCGCTGATTGAGTTCCCTTGACCTCTCACGGAAGGCGTTGGCGTATGTCGGTAGATTATTGCCAAAATCCTTTGCCTGTTCGCTCACGCGTGGTGCAATATTTGCGATCACGGCGACCACCGCCAAACCGACAAAAAGATAGGCGAAGACGATAGCAAGCGACCGCGGCATCCATTTATCCAGGCCCCGGTCCTTGAACGGCCGGCGAATTGCACGCACGAGAGGGTCAATGAGATACGCCAAAAAGATCGAAAGTACGATGAGAAAGAAAAGCCCCGATAACGAGCTGACTATCGTCTGCACATAGCCGGCAACGAAGAGCAGGAGCAGCGTTATCACGACGACCCGAACTATCGACCGCAGACTCGGCGACGACGGATCGAGATATACCCGCCGGGCGTGGTGCTGGCGTTCGCGGCGCTCGCGCCGCGACGGTGAGACGGTCTTCTCTACTGGAGGCGGTGGTTCCTCGGCCATAGCTTCCTAATATACGCTACTTGTTCGCTCTAGAATTATTCGCAGACCATTTCTTGTTCACTGTCCGGGTGCCTACAGGACTTGGAGCGGCCTGATTAGAATTTACGTCCGGCGCCGGCGATGTCGAATGGTCCTCGATCGCAAATCGATCATTCAACGCAGCCATATCTCCGGGCGGTATGGCGTAATTCGAACCGATCAGCAGAGCTTTATCGCCGTCTGACAAGACCCGCCGGTTCACATTCGCGGTGTGCAGCCTTACAACATCCTTGTCGGCACGGTCTATCACGCCGCCGTCCTTCCGCCTCAGGACATAAACAAAGGCAAAATCAGCCGTCCGCATTTCCTCAAGATCGCGGTCCATTGTTGATATGGCCGGAGCATCCGCACTGGGCGGCGCGGGAGTCTCCTTACCCGACTTAAGGATATTCTCATTCGCTCCGCACGCCGCAAGAAGGCTGATGAGCGCCGCAAGACTAATTGTCCGGCTCATCCTCATCATCTAAATTCACGTTCGTGTTCTTGGCGTCCTTCCTCTCCTGTTCATCCAGAATTTTCTTCTCCTCAGGAGTTTCGGGAGCTTGGTCCTTCGCTTCATCGGGCGGCTGTCCTTTGACGTCACGTATCTTTAGCAGCCGCGCCTCGTCATCCTCATAGATCGTTTCGACCCAGCCGCTCTCCAGGCCCTTAGCCAGCATGTCCTGGTTTTCCTGGGCGTCGGCGAAGACATATTTCGCGCCGAATTTGTCTCTGACGATCGGTCCCCAGTCATCGATCTTGCCCTCGGTGATGTCTTTGAGCGAAACGTATAGGTCGGGATGCTCTGTATAGAGGTAGTTGGGGTCGAGGCCATAGACGTAGCTGTGCTTGGTGTCAAAAAAGTACAATTTCGGGAAGTCGTCCCAGGTGCAATTAAAGATCCTCTCGCCCTTTGGAATATTCTCCGATCCGTCCGGCGCGAGGCCGGTCGCGAATTCCATCGTGCGGCGGTATTTATCCCCCGGCTCATTCGAGGCGATGTTGTCGACGAGGCCCGTATAATCCATCCCCAATTTGTGCAGGCCGATAATGCTGAAGAACCAATAGATACACAGCATTATCGCGATCAGCCACATACCGGCCATCTTCGCCTCAGCCCATTGAGCCTGAGTTTTTGTCGGCTTGGGGGCGTCGAGGTAAGGGTCTATGTCCCGACGGAATTCCTCGGGCAGCTCTACGCGATCCGGTGTCATGAAGGCCTGCCAGCTGAACGCTGCGAACAGGATCGCGAATGGTGGAAAATACTCTGCAAATCTCTTCGAGCGGAATTGTGCCGCCAGCAGGATCGAGGTAAATGTTAGGAAGAAAGCCGCACGTTCCGGCAGCTTCCCGCCCTTCGGCATGAACAAGATGTAGCCGATCACCATCGCGGCCAGCGCTATGGGAAAGGTCTGCAGGATCTCCATCCCCGAGTACGGATACCACTCGCCGCCAACCGACACGACAAAGTCCGACCCGACTTTGAACTTCTCCGTGAAATGCTCCGCAAACAGATAGAGATTCTTCGGGAAGTACGGGTTAATGATATTCCCGAGCACCAGCCCAATGCCTGTATAAGCGAGCGGCCGCCATTCGAACCTTCTCTCATTCCATGCCAGGATCGCAGTCCAGATCACGGCGGCAAACAGCAGCAGCGGGAAAAGGCTGTACGTCCACACAAACGCGAACATCAGCGGCAGCAGCCATTTGTAGTTCCTTTGGAAAAGCAGGTGAACGCCGAGCACCGTGATGATAATGGTCAGCGGCGGGGCCTTGGCCATGTTCATCCGGTAAAAGAAGGCGTTCGAGCACGTCATGATCATGGCGAACCAGATCAGCTGGTGCTTCACCTCATATCGATACAGCATCCAGTACACCGAAAAGATCGCGAGCGACCCGAAAATGATCGCAGCGGTCTTCGCCGCTGTTACGGGGGCGAAGAACCATAGAAAAGGGATCTGCAGCAGGTGAAACAGGAAATGATGATCGGCGTAATCCTTTGGATTCAGCACCGTCAGCGGCAGCCAGTCGAATGACGGCAGCGAGTGAAAATGGCTGAAGTTCGCCCACAGCATCGACGACCATTTGATGTGGTAATAGCCGTCCCAATCGCCGCAGCAGATGGCGTCCGTTCGCGTCTGCAGAAATGTCATCACCATAAAAATGGCGATCAGCCCAAAGATCAAATAAATGACCCTCACGGCCTTTTCCGTTTCGAGAAACTCGGCCCAGGTCTGCTTCTTTTCAGTAATGGGTTGCGGGGTATCTTCGTCCATTTTTGCTGGGGAAAGAATAGCAAAATTAGCAACCGAGCACACAGAGCCTTGAGGATTCGAGCGCCGAGCCGAATTTACATCCAAGGTCCAGCGTTAGGAGTTCAGCATCGTCGTGTGCGGACTGCGTTAGGCTTGAGGCATAATGCTTTTGACGCAGGAGGAGGACACTATGAAAAAGATCGCGATCGTATCGGTGCTGGTGTTTATGATGTGCGGTGCGGCGGCCGCGCAGAGCGAGAAGCATTTAAGCTCGGCGCCTCGGGAATTCAGGACATTCGTTTCAAAGTTCCTGGGTGCCGTGAGGCGTGGCGATAAGGTCGCGGTTGCGGGGATGGCGCGGTTTCCGTTGAGCTTTGGCTTCGATACGGGCGACGAGGGGAAGATGACGCGGACGAAATTCTACAAGCGTTTTCGCGACTTTTTTGGCAAGAGCCCGAGTAAATTCCTGCCCGAGCGGGATCCCGAGTATTCGCATGACGGCGGCACCTATTCGATCATCACTAAAGACGCGGCCCAGTTGAATTTTGAGAAGCGCGCCGGAAAGTTTTATCTGGTGTCGTACGTCGTCGAACCGTGACCGATCTAAAGCCCAAAGTGCAGATTCAAGCGCCGCGACCGGGCTTTTACAA
>JAFAOW010000114.1 GCA_019247455.1 Acidobacteriota bacterium
TGATTCATTTGGTCGATCTTGTACGTGACAGCAGTCATTACGAAGGCGTGACCGGTCCCGGGCTGAATTTGTACGCCAACGATGATCGGCCATTTTGTAGCAAGGTCCGACACAATTTCACTTCCGTTCAATGCAAATGGAGTGGACTGGAGCATCACCGGGCGCCCGTTCACCCCGAACGCCCAACCAGAAAGAGCTGCAAGTATCTGGTCGGGCTGCCCAGGCAGATTCGGCACCTGTCCATTGAATATCCGCTGCACGACCTGCTCCTGGGTGACGGCTACTCCATGGTAGTTGAGTACCATTTGGATGCACGCCGCCCAGCACCAATTGCTCTGATGCTGGTGACCATTAGAAAGGGGCGCGGCAAAATACTCAAATTCGTCGGTAGGTATACCAGCGACAAATAACCCGGGTTGAATTTGCCGGATCGAAAGCTGCTGCTGCGGCTGGGTGACCTGCGATAGTGCGGGCACCGGCAAAAAGGCGACAGCAGCCGCGAGGACCGTTCGGATCAGGATCGTTTTCAGCATTACGCTTACTGCTCCTTCAAAATAGAGTTGTACTTACGTTCTCATGTCATCGATCATCGCTGCGATGATCTGTTTGACGCCGGCGGTGATAATTTCGTATTTTTCGTCACCTCGAATGGAACTTTCAGAACTGTGAACTATTTGAGCACCTGGCGCGGCTGCTGCGGCTATCACCTTTTCTGGATGTTGGCCGGTTCCTCGCTGAGCAAGCAACTCGCGCGTATTGACCGGCTCGCCGATATGGATCTTCACCTTCGCTGGGCGAATGCGCCACGAATTGCGCGGCCAAACCTTATAAAGCCCGTCCAAAGCGACCGGTACGATCTGGAGGTCGAGCTCATATGCAAGGATCGCGGCCCCCTTCTTAAAACCGTGCAGCCGGCCGTCGAAGGCACGCTCGCCCTCGGGATAAATATTAAGGACACGCCCATGCTTCAGTCCTATGGCGCCTGCTTTCATCGCCTTCATAAGCTGGGTGTCCGGATCGACGGGAACCACGTTGAGCAGCTTAGCGAGCCAGCGCATGAATGAGTTCGAGAAGAACTCGCTGGCTCCTACGTGAAAGATATTCTTGAAAAGATCGTATCGATAATTCGAGCAAAGGACGAACGGATCCAGAAAACTCTGGTGGTTTGGGCAGATGATGAACGGGCGTTCAAGCGAATTGATGTGTTCCAACCCGCGCACTTCCAGCCGCATAAAGACGCGGCAGAATAAATTGAAAGCCTTGTAGATCGACCACGCAAATGCTGCGAAAACCGGCCGATCTCGAAGTACTCCCTGAACTTCAGGGATGTCATCGTCAACCTCCCGAACGATTTTGCCCCAATTGAGTTCAACGGCGACGTTATCAGCTTCCGCACCCCCGTGTTTGTTCACAAGGTCGATGACATTCGCCACTGTCAGCGCTGTCGCCGCCTCCTCGGTGTCAAATTCTGTGGAATACGCTTGTTCGAGCGCTGCAAACGTCTCGGCGCGGGCCAGGCTGTCGAGACCGAGATCGATCTCCAGATTCATGTCGGGATGAATTACGTCTGCGTCGCGGGCGTTCTGACGGATCGCGGAAATAACGATCTCGGCGACGGGTGTCTGAAGGGCTGTTTCGTCGGCTGGCGAAAGCTCCCACGTTTTTTGCTCTCGGCCCTCGACCGCGATGGCTCCCGACTCGAGCTCTTGTTTCAGCTGGAAACGTTTTATCTTCCTGGTCGCTGTGCGGGGCAGCGGCTCCGCTCGAACAATGTAATCTCGAACCCGCTGGTATTCGGGGAGGGACCGCCCCAAGGTATCCAGAGCATGGCGGATAGCCTCTTTTGAATTAGCGATCTTCTCTTTTTTGAGGTAGTCAAAGTCGGGGACAACGATGGCCGCAAGCTTCTCGGCCCCAGCCCGAGATTCGCTCTCATCCTCGACGCCGATGATCGCGAGTTCCGCGACCAGCGGGCATTTGAGATAGTGGACCTCGAGGTCCTCGGGATGCACGTTTTTGCCCGATGGAAGGACGATCACGTCCTTGCCGCGGCCAACAATATAGAGATGGCCGTCGACCAACTTGCCAAGATCGCCTGATCGGAACCAGCCATCATGGGTGAAGGCTTCAGCCGTGGCGGTGGGATTCTGATAGTAACCGTCGAAGACCATCGGCCCCTTGATCAGCACTTCTCCGACGCCGTCTTTGTCGAGCTCCGCGATCTTGATCTCCGCGCCATGCATCGCCTTTCCCACAGAGCCGACACGATTGTCAGCTTCGTATGTTGCTGTAGCGGCACCGCTCGTTTCGGTCAAACCATAACCCTGAAGGATCGTAAATCCGAGGTTATGAAAATCGATCGCGACATCCTCGTCGAATCGTGAGCCTGCAGAAATAGCCTTCTTTAGATGTCCGCCAAAGGACTCGTGCACGGGCTTAAAGAATGTGTGGCCTAGGTTTATTCCCACAGCGCGAAGAGCCCCGTTCAGACTGAGCATCGCCTTGAACGCCGCCTGCGCTGCAGAGGACCTGGCTTTGACAGCATCGAATATCTTCTTGTGAAACAGGTACCAAAGCCGCGGCACGGTCGTCAGGATCGTCGGCTTAAACTCTTTCATCGCCTCACTCAACTCGGCAGGTGTAAGCTCTTTGAGATAACCGACCTCACAGCCGTAAGTCGTTGCGATCCAGAGATTTACGATCTGCAAGTAAGCATGGAAGAGCGGAAGCAGACTGAGGATCTTTTCTTGGTCGGTGAGGTGAAGAACGTAGTTTACGCCCTCAAGCTCGGCGAGGATGTTCGCGTGCGTCAACGGAACTCCTTTTGGGGTTCCCGTCGTGCCGCTCGTGTACATCAAGAGCGCCATATCCTTGTCGCGAGCGGGCGGAGTACGTTCAGCAAAATTCGCCGGCACATCCGTCGCCGCCCACTCCTCGAATGACCCGTGCCCAGCGACAGCCGCCCCTTTACCATTCAAGGACCACACAACTGAGGGAACCTTCCGTCCGAGACGCTCCTGGATCTCATCGAAACGCGATGTCTGGTCGGGAGATAGAAAGGCAAGTTTTGCTTCCGAGTTTTCGACGAAGTTCGTGAGCGTCTCGATCTCGCCGTGGGGATCCATCGGCACGATCACGGATGCATTGAAAACGGTTCCCAAATAGGCAACCGCCCACTTTGGATGGTTCTCACCCAGTAAAGCTACACGATCGCCTTTACCGATCTGATGTTGCGTTAGTTGATACGCGACGGAGACCATTTGCCGGTGCAGCTCGCCAAACGTATAGGTTGCGGCGTCGCTGCCCACGATGCGCATCGCGGTCTTATCGGGACGCGATTCAAATGACTCTACAAGGCGCTCGCAGAAGGACTTCGACATTGATCAACAAGGAATGCGTTTAGAGTAGTCTCCAAGATCGTTTATCGCAAGTTATGCGGCCTTTATGACGCGATATCGGACCAGGCCCGCTGTCACGCTTTGGCCGACGCGTAGTGGAAACGCTGCGGTCTCTGTTTTGGGCCGTGTTACTACAATGGGCTTGTGTTTTCCGAGGTCGAGGGTTACGGTGACGCGTTCATATGAGCCGGCAAAGCCAACCTCATCAACAGTCCCCGTTGCCAATTGATGGTACTGCTGCGTGAGATTTTCTGGCCGCCGCAGGAAAACATCCTCGGGGCGGAAGACGAGTTTCACTTTATCGCCTTCCCGGCATTTGGGATTATCCGGGCTAAGCTCTAAAACGACATCCTGATGTTCAAATTTGCCGTCCCGGATCGTGCCGTCCAGCAAATTAGCGGCGCCCAAAAATGTGGCGACGTGCTCCGTTTCAGGCCTCGTATAGACTTCAAACGGCGTTCCCATCTGCTCAAGGCGCCCCGCGTTCAGCACAGCAAGCCGGTCTGCCAACTCGAATGCCTCCTCCTGATCATGCGTAATAAAAACAGAGGGGACATTGAGTTTTTTGAGCAAGGCCCGGATCTCTTTTCTCAGGCTCTGGCGTATCTGAGCATCGAGTGCGCCAAACGGTTCGTCGAAAAGAAGCACTTCGGGTTCGTAGGCCATCGCCCTGGCGATAGCTACCCGCTGCTGCTGCCCGCCGGAAAGCTGCGACGGGTATTTTGTCCGATGGTCTTGAAGCTCCACCAACTCGACGAGTCGATCGACCGTTTCGCGGATCTCATTTCTTTTGCGGCGGCGCAGGCGTAAGCCGTAGCCGATATTTGCTTCGACGGTCATTTTGGGGAAGAGGGCGTAGTTTTGAAAAATAACACCGGTCCCGCGCTGCCTTGCGGGCGACTCAGTTACGTCGCGGCCGTGAAGGACAACATGGCCGGAGTCGGGCATCTCGAGTCCTGCGATGATGCGGAGGATGGTCGTTTTGCCGCTTCCCGACGCGCCCAGCAAGACGACGATCTCGTCTTCATCGACGCCGAAATTGATGTTCTCCAGCACCGGCGTGTCGCCAAAGCTCTTACTCAGGCCGATGACCGACATCGCCGAGCCGCCCATATCCATCGGAGTGACGTGTATTTCCTCGGGGTTGTATTGCATCAGTCCACCTCGAGCCAGTCACGGGCAAAGAATAGAATGCTGAAGATCACAAACGAGAACAACGCGAGCACGATAGCGATCGCGTTCGCTGCCTCGACCTGCCCCTCATTGAATTTGGCAAATATGTAGAGCGGAGCTGTCTGTGTACGAGACGCAAGATTGCCCGATACAAGGATGGTAGAGCCGAATTCACCTATGGCCCGAGCGAACGTAAGTAACGCCCCGGTGACGATCGCCCCGCGCAGGCCGGGCAGCGTGACGTGCCAAAACGTTTGCCAACGTGTCGCTCCCATTGTGGCTGAGGCCTCCTCGAGCGACTGATTCATTGTGTCGAATACCGGCTTTATCACACCGAAGGCGAGCGGAAAGGTCACGAAGATATTCGCAAGGATGATCGCCCATGCGGTGAACATTATATGTACGCCGTGAGGCTCGATAAGACGTCCGAGCAGGCCGTATGGGCCCCAGAGCAGCAAGAGGGCAAAGCCCGCGACGGCTGTCGGGATCGCTGTGGGGAGTGAGATCGTTACGATGATCGCGTTGCGGCCCCAGAAGTTGTACTTCGATAGCACGTAAGCGGCAAAAAGCCCAAAGATCACATTGAAGACCGTCGCCCAAAAACTTGTAACTATGGAAAGCTTGAGGGCGAAGATTGCTTCAGGGGCCATCAGCGCTTTCCAGAAATTGTCGAGACCGTTACTTGTGCCAAAAATGAAGATCGAGGCCAGGGGCAGCAGCACGAGCGGAAGCATGATCGCGATCATGACGCCTATGCTCAGGGGCTTTGCCAGATCAAAGCCCCGCACATGCCGGATGTTGGACAAATTTGCGCTCACGGTTCGATCATTTGGCCTGTACCT
This sequence comes from Acidobacteriota bacterium, assembly GCA_019247455.1. Lineage (GTDB taxonomy): Bacteria > Acidobacteriota > Blastocatellia > Pyrinomonadales > Pyrinomonadaceae > OLB17. Next base: position 5,414 of record JAFAOW010000114.1, read on the forward strand.
GCTTTAAGAAAATAGCGTCGATGATCTCTGGGTAGGCTTTCCCCCAACCGCCAAAATACTCGGCGGTGAATGGCTGCTGGATCTGCGCGAACTCCTTATTTGCGTCGTTGAATGAGTCATTTGTCGCGGAGCGAAAATGATTCTTCACGAACGCCTGCTGTGCCTCGTCCGACCATAAATAGTTTAGAAACGCCTCAACGACGGGCCGTTTTGCATCGGTAACATTACGATCGATCAGCACCGCCGGATGCTCACTAAGGATCGTTGCCGGAGGCACGATCATCTCGATCTGAGCGCCGGCCTGCTTCATCATTAATCCCTCAAGTTCATACGTGATCAGGGCGTCGCCCTGGCCTAACTCGAATTGCGTTCGCGCCTCGCGCGCCGAGCCTGGCGACGAAATAACATTCTTCCAGATCGCTTTGAGGGTGTTTGTAGCCCTAACCGTGTCTTTGTTACCGCTCTCGGCCTCTGACTTCTTTAATTGGGAACCATAAATGGCAAGTATCGACCATTGCGCTCCTCCCGAGCTGGCCGGGTCGGGGTGGATGATCTTTATCCCAGGCTTGCCCAGATCGGCGAAATCGTGAATGCCCTTAGGATTGCCCGCCCTTACGAGGATAATGAACGGCGTCTTATTGACGATGCCGTTCGCAGGCAGCGAATGCCAATTCGCGTTTGCCGCGTTCCCCTGAACAAGCCTGTCCGCATCACGCTCGATCGAGAGAATGGCGATGTCAGCGGGCGCCCCCTGCAGGATCTGATTGGTGACCGTCTCGGAGCCGGCGAAGGATGACACGAACTCAATGTCCTCGTTGTGCTCCGATTTCCATTTCGCCTTGAACGCCGGGTAGATATCCTTCTCGAGAGCTTCCTTCATTATCGAAAAGCCGTAGACGGTGATCGTCTTGCTCGCCGATCGATCCGGCGGACTAGGCAAACACGCTGATAGGAGGATCGCGGTGGTCAGCAAAATGGAAAGTTTCTTGAGCATTCTCGAGTTCCTATTTAAGGCGGACCTTCCACGAGGTGCCGATGACGTTTAGATTCCCGGGGAGCGACACGCCGTCGTTTTGCCGCATGTAGTAAAGATCCACGGCCCATTGCTTGTTCAGCGTCTTTGTAAAGCCGACGGTGGCCCGGTTGCGCGAGAAACGGTGCTGGAGCGAGTCGTAAAAGATCTCTTCGGTCGCGTAGAATTTCAGTCCCTTCATCAGGGTCGCCGGAAGTTCTTTTTCGAAAGTAATGGACGGCCGCCATCGCCAGCTGCCAGCCGGCTGCTTTATGCGACGCTCAAAGGTATTGCGAACGCTCACACCGAATTTCTTTACCGGAAGCTTGTACGTTATACGGAGGTTCAGCCGATGCTCCACCTGAAAGACAGCGCGCGAGTTGCGCATGTAAATGAGCCAATAAAAAGGCTGTATGCTGAGCGCCTTATTTGTCTTCCAGATAAAGCCGAGCGCAAGACGGCCGTCATTCAGCCGAGTCGCGTTCTTACCAAAACGGCCGGTGATCGAGAACCATAGGTCGAGAGGCTTTGTTAAGGGGGCAGTGACCTGAATGTCATTCCAGGATTGGAAGTCGTTATGGGGCTGCAGCTCCTGGGCACTCGCCCCGGCCGCGAACGCTGCAAGAAGCGCGCAGATCGCTGCAGATCGTCGCATATTATCCCCCTTTCCATGCGGCCAAAGGCCGGCGAACCGATGTCTCTAGCGGAGTCTATCCGATGCGCGAGACGCCACTTGATCCTTTAGAACAAAGTCTAGCGAATCGGGCGAATGATAGGCAAGGTTTTTATCCGGCTAGGCGGGAACTCGTACTCTCAGCGCCTGAGGCACTACCTCGTAAACAGCCGGAAGTTTGCCCGGAAGCTCCCCGTCCGTCTCGAGAAGGATCGTGTGGCTCGGATCCGTCGCGTGGATCGCGATCCTTTTGGCTTGGGTGACCTTGACCTCTTTAAGAGACGAATGTGTGCCGCGATAAAAAGAGAGTGCGTTTGTAATGATCTTGCCGGGACTGATGCCTCCGATGTTGACGACGTCGAGAAATCCGTCAGTAACGCTGGCTTCAGGAGCGATCTTCATCCCTCCGCCGAAGAACCGTGCGTTCGCGATACAAAACGCGATCGTCTGGAGGGAGCGTTCCTCTTCCCCGTCGATGCTGATCCTGATCATTTCCGGCTCGACATCAATGACCTCTTTGAAGGCGGAAACAGCGTAATTCACCTTCCCGCGGACACCTTCCAGCGGGAGCCAGTCAAGAGAATCACCAGACTTTACTCGTTTGATAACATCGGCCGCGAGACCGACGGATGAGACGTTCAAGAAGTACCGTGAAGTTTCTACGCCTTCGCTGTTCGTGAACGTTACCTTTCCCACATCGATCTTTTTAGTTATGCCGTTCTTCAGGCATTCCGAAGCATCACGCGAGTTCCGAGGCAGGCCCAGGGTGCGCCTAAAATCGCCGCCGGTACCCGACGGAAGTACACCCAATTCCGAGTCGACGCCGGACCTCAGAATGCCGTTTGCGACCTCATTGATCGTCCCGTCTCCTCCGCAGGCGATGATGAATTGACGTCCCGCTTTCGCACCCTCTTCCGCAAGTGTCACCGCATGGCCGGCAAAGCGCGTGAAATCGACATTATACGAACCAAAATGGGCCCGAAGGTCGCTCGCCAGCTTCGTCCATTTTTCGCTGGTCGAGCCGGCGGCAGATCTCGGGTTGACGATCACCAGCGGCAGGGAGATATCGTCTGTTTTTGTGGGCTTTGGCAATGTCTTGCTAGTATCGTGCAAACCTTTGTGTATCGCGTTTCGGGCCTATAGTCAACGAAGCGCATCACACCTCCGCCTTTACTGAAGTAAATTACAAAAAGGTTACTGTTGAGACCGCTTATTCGCCGCTATGAAATCCTCGATATCGCTCATTTTCCGCGGCAGGTTCTTGGTCATCCATTCCACCCCGGTCGGAGTGATGATCATGTCGTCCTCAATGCGAACGCCGATGTTCTTGTATTTCTCGAAAGCCGGCCGGATCTTTGCCTTGAATGCTCGATTTTCCGGTGTGTCGGGCAAATAGTCGAGGGCGTCCGCGCGAATATAAATACCTGGTTCGTTGGTGAACGTCATTCCGGGCTCGAAGGTGAACCGGCTGCCCACGTCGTGAACGTTCATGCCCAGCCAGTGCCCTACACCGTGCATGTACCATAGCTGGTATTGCGGGTTTTCGGGCGTTATGAGGCCGAGTTTTAGGAGGCCGTTCTTCAGGACCTCATCCGCCGCAAACTCGATATCCATCATCGAGGCTCCCGGTTTGGCGGCCTTTGCCACCGCCTCCTGTGCGTCGTAAACGATCTGGTAGATGTCAGCCTGTTCCTTTGAGAATTTGCCGTTCACCGGGAACGTCCGCGTTACGTCAGCGGTCAAGTGATCATATTCGGCCCCCACGTCCATCAGCACGAGATCACCCAGCCGGACGGGGCCCTGAGACTCTTCGTAATGAAGTGTTGTGCCATTCGCTCCGGCGCCGACGATCGACGGGTATCCCCAAAAGTCGGCGTTCCTGCGTCGAAAGGTATATTCCACCTCGGCCTGAAGTTCGTACTCCATCGATACGTTTCCAGCGATCATCCAAGCCCGTTCATGCGCTTCGGTCGAAATATCGACGGCATGCTGAAGCAGCTTCTGTTCATAGCGCGACTTGATCATGCGGAGGTCGTCGATGATATCTCTGCCATTCAGCACCTTTAGCGGCCTGGGTCGCGGGCCCTTACCCGCGGGGGCGGCTTTCAATTGCTTTGACAACGCCGCCTCGCGGCCGAATTCGCGCTGCCCGTCCGGCTCACCCGTATCTCCCTCCAGCAAGAGATAGACCGTCTGGATCGCGGGATCACTGCGTCTTTTTAAGGCGTCGATGGCAATTTGAGCCTCTTCGGCGGGAAGTACACGTTTGATCCCGGAGATCCGCTCAGCGTCTTCGACCGAGTACATCTTGCCCTTCCATGTCTCCTGGCTGGGGTCGCGCTTCGGTAAATAGACCGTCTCGGTGATCTTGCCTGCCTTCTTTTGGATCACAAGGGTCGCGTCCTGCTGTTTAAGATTGGTGAGATAATAAAGATCGTTTTCCTGCCGAAAAACGTAATCGACGTCGCCCGTATAAAGTTTGGGCTCAGCACTCAGCAGCACCATCACGCTGTTGTCAACCATTTTTGCTTCGACGGCGGCTCGTCTTCGGGCAAGTTCTGCCTGTCTCTCGGCTTCTGTGAATTGCGGCGCCGGGGGAGTAATGAAGGGCGCAGGGGAGGCCAAAGCCGGAATGGCGCCCGCGGCAAACATTGCTATCAGCGCGATGGTGAAGATCCTTTTCATTTCCTTACCTCAAATTTTGTATCGGCGTAGGTCTTATTGCCGGCTTCATCTGCGGCAAAAACGCGAAGAACATAACTCCCATTATCGAGAACGGAGGGATCGAAATAACTTTCCGAGTAATTATCGCCATCGACCTGGTTCGTCACAATGTAATCAAAGATGGTCTCGCCCGTAGCACCCGACTTACTGCCTTTCGCATAAGCGATCGTCACGGCCTCCGGCGCCGGGATGCGGGCAAAACTGATCGTCCATTTGATGTCGCCGATAGGCGAAAGGTCACTTCTCAGGATCTGATAACCGGCCTGATAGATGCCAAGGCGCCGGCGATCTGCATTACCATCGACCTGGTCGTATGCGTTCATTTCGACCCGGGTGTTTCCATTGAGGATGAGATCTGTCGGCTGCGATGATGCACCCGCGGGCAGAACGGATACTTTTTGAATGACCGGGGGCCGCGTGTCGATATAGCGGGGCAGCACCAATGCATCAAGAGCATTCATCTCCGAGCCGCTCCGTCCGGCGATGAGGTGAACGTGATTCATTGCATTGAGCGTGCCTATCGGATCGCCCGCCTTAAATGCTGCGCCGCGAGGGATGCGCACGCCAGCGATCTTTCCTTTCGCATCCTTTAGGAACTGGAATCTCGGGTCAGCAAACGGAACGCCGTCCTTGTCCCGTCCGAGCCTGATGTGAATATAGCCCATCGTCGGCATACGGATGTTTTCGCGCAGCGTGTTAAAGCCATCAACGGCGATCGGCCGCAACACCTTTTCATCCCGAACGAATCTGGCGGTCTCACCGTACGCGCCGGCGATATCTACCCCGTTATGAAAATGAAGGTCATCCGAATTAGTTGTCGTATCACCGCGGATCTCCCCGAGCGTCCCCGCGATCTCGCGTTTTGCATCGGGCGGGTCGTAGGGCCATCGTCCCGGGGCCGCGCTGCGAAAATCCTCAGGTTTATCCCGCAGCGCAGCCATCTGATCGCGCGAAATGCGCGCTTCCTCCTGCCCACCCATTCGCCGTACAACTCGATTCTCGGTGTCGGCTACGACAAGCGAGCCGTCAACGTCAAGGGCAAGCCCGGACGGCCGGTCGAAGCGAGAATCTTTAGGCTCGCCGTCAGCGAGACCCCGCTGTCCGCTGCCGAGAGTCGTCACGGTCAAACTCTGTAGATCGATCTTTCGGATCGCGTTGTTGTCGGCAACGAAAGCGGTCCCTCGCGCTGTGATGGCTATCGCTGTCGGCTCGATGAAGGACGATTGCGCGGCCGGCCCGTCCTTTAGATCAGGTTGGCCCGTGCCGGCGAGGGTCCAGACGCGACGGTCGGGTTCGATGATGCGGAGCCGTGCGTTTCCCGCATCTGCGACGAAGATCTTTCCGCCCCAAAACGCGATGCCGCAAGGTGTGTCGAACTGAGCCTGTACAGCGTTGCCATCTCTAAACCCCTCGGTACTTCCGGCGAGCGTCGAAACGACTCCGTCCTTGATGAATCGGATCCGGTCGTTATATGTGTCCGCAACGATCACCCCGCCGTCATCCATAATAGCGACCCCCACGGGCGCGTTAAATAATGCGGTGGCGGCCTCGCCATCGGAGGATCCACGTTTGCCCGCCACCCCAGCGAGTGTGATCATCGCACCGGCCGGTGAGATCGATCGGATCGTATTCGATCCGGCGTCCGCGACGATAAGGTTGCCGTTTCTGTCGAACGCGATCCCCGACGGTGTGTCCAGCCCTTCGGCGAAGACCGTCAATTGGCCACCCTTGAGCTTCCAGATCTTGCCGTTCTGACCATCGGAAATATAAATATCGCCCTTCGACACGGCCACTCCAAAGGCTTCTCCCAACTCGCCGTTAGTTCCGGCGATCGTCGATGCAAACTTAAAAACCGTGTCTTCGGGCACCGATCGCGTACAGGACGAGCACAGTGCCGCCATCGCCAGTAGCAAAAGAATGAGGTGGCGCTTTTTATAGGGTTCCGGCGAAATGACCATCAATGGTGAGGCAAGAGATACTCTGTTAATATATCGGCACAGCCCACAATTCGAAAAGCCCTTTTGGAGGTTATATGGTTTCATTGCAAGACCTTTTAGGACAGGACCAGGGGAACGAAGCGGTCAGTCAGATAAGTCAGACCGTTGGTGCCGACAACTCGCTGGTTTCGTCAGCGATCGCGGCCGCTTTACCGCACATACTCGGCGGACTGGCGAATAACGCTTCGACACCGGATGGGGCTGAGAGCCTGAATAATGCGCTCGATCAGCACCATGACGGCAGCCTGCTCGATGATCTCGGCGGACTCGCGGGTATGGTCTTTGGCGGCGGAGGAGACGCAACACCCGCGCCGCAAGCGGATGCGGGAGGAATTCTCGGACATATTCTGGGCGACAGTCAGGGCGCGGTCGCGCAGGACGTAAGCGAAAAATCCGGCCTTTCTATCGGGCAGGTAGCTCAGGTCCTGATGATGCTTGCTCCGATCGTAATGTCGTATTTGGGCCGCCAAAAGCAGCAGCAGGGTGTCGGCGCCGACGGTCTTGGAGGCCTGCTCGGCGGATTGCTGGGCGGATCTCAGACGCAGGCCGCGGCCCCGCAATCCTCGGGAAGCGTGCTGGGCGATCTGGCGTCAAGCGTACTTGACCGCAACCATGACGGCTCCGCGATGGACGATATCGCCTCTATGGCCTTCAAATATATGACCAATAAGTAGTAGTCTTATCAGAGACTTGTTTGGAATGAGGGCTTCGCAGGTGAAACCCTCATTTTTCTTTGCTCGTACAACATATCGACCGTTTTGCGAATCTAGTCAGAACACGAATATGAGACATCCCAACTTTGTCCGCAGAATCTTTGCTGCCGCGATGCTCGCGGTGTTTGGTTTCTCAGCTGTTATCGCCCGGCCGCTGCCGCCGACAGCGTTGTTTCAACAGGACGATAAGAAACAGAAACTTCCTCCCGTCAATTGGATCCGCTCCCGGAAGATCGACGTCAAGCATCTCGACATCGACATTCGATTTGATTGGGACAAGGAGCAGGCGATGGGCTCGACTATCGTTACCTTCGCGCCGTTTGAGGACACCGACAAATTCACGCTTGACGCAGCGGAGATGACCATCGATTCGGTAACGTTGTCACCGGCCGGTGCAAAGCTCGCGTTTGCCTATGACGACAAAAGCATTCAGGACAACCTCGAGATCCGTCTCGATCGTGTCTACAAGGCCGGCGAGGACGTGTCCGTAAAGATCGATTACGCGACGCATCACGTCAACACCGCGAGCGACGCCAATCTGATACAAAGCTTTGGCAGCGGCTTACGTTTTGTAAAACCCACGAAGGACGATCCGCGCCATCCGCGTCAGATATGGTCTCAAGGCGAATCCGAATTCAACCGCTACTGGTTTCCAAGCTATGACAGTCCCAACGATTTTCGCACAACGGATCTTAAGGCGACTGTCGGGAAGGATTTCTACGTTGTTTCCAACGGCAAGCTGATGTCGGTGAAGGACAATTCCGACGGGACGCACACCTTCGACTGGAGAATGGACCAGCCCTACGCGAATTACCTTACGTCGGTCGCCGTGCTTCAGACGACGCCCGTCACCATGGATTTTGACGGAATACCGGTCTATGGATTCGGTTACAAGGGCGAAGAAAAAGAGGTCGCAGCAACGACAAAGAATTTGCCAGCGACCATCCGATTTTTCTCCGAAATTACGGGCGTCAAGTATCAGTATCCTCAATACGCTCAGTCATTTGTCGCCGACTTCCCGGGGGGAATGGAGAACATCACGGCGACCACACAGCAAGAGGAGATGATCCACGACGAGCGCGAACTGCTCGATCAGGACAGCGAATCTCTGCAGTCGCACGAGCTCGGCCACCAGTGGTTCGGGGACTACGTCACGTGCCGGGATTGGGGACAGATCTGGCTCAACGAGAGCTTTGCGACGTACATGCAGATGATGTGGACCGAGAAGTTCAAGGGCCACGATTCATTCCTTTATGACGATGTCCGCGACAACCACAATCAGGTCATAAACACGTGGAACAATGGCTATCGCAGGCCGATCGTCACCAAGTACTACGCTGACAAAGACGCTCTGTTCGACACGTACGCGTATCCTGCAGGCGGATCAGTCCTTCATATGCTCAGAAAACATCTGGGCGATAAGCTTTTCTTTGCTTCGCTGCACAAATATCTCGTCGATAACGCGCACCAGCCGGTGTCCACCGAGGACCTGCGGATCGCTATCGAGGAAACGACAGGTCAGTCGATGGACTGGTTCTTCGATGAGTGGCTATATAGGATGGGACATCCCATCTTTGATGTTACGCAGTCATACGACGAGGCGAAAAAGCAGCTCACGCTCAACGTCAAGCAGGTGCAAAAGATCGATCTCAACAACGAGTATCCGCAGACAGAATTCTTCCAAAGCTACGTCGATGTCGAGATAGACAACCGCATAGAACGCGTTTGGCTCAAGCCGCAGGCTGAGAACGTGTTCACGTTTAACGCGGCGACGAAGCCGAAGCTCGTCAATTTTGATTATGAGAGCACTCTGCTCAAGGAAATGAAGTTCGACAAGTCGGTCGATGACTTGATCTACCAGGCTAAGAATGACAAGGACGTTCTTGGCCGTCGATGGGCGATGGCAGAACTTGGCCAGAAAGCGAACGGGGCGGACAGGGCACGCATCGTTGCGGCCCTCATGGACGATGCAGAGCACGATCCCTTCTTCAGGCTCCGGCGAGGCGCGCTTTCCGAGATCGCGATAATCTTCTCGCCCGACCCTCCACCGGGCCAGCAGCGGCCCGCTGCCAAACTCGATGCGAATGTCGAGGCGGCTGTCATTCGCATGACGAAGGACCCTGCCTCGGTTGTCCGCGGTGACGCGATCGAGCTTCTTGGCGAGACACAGGACAAGAAATTCGCCGATATTGCCTTGGCGGGATTAGCCGACCAGAGCTATGAGGTCATCGACCAATCTGCTCTCGCGCTCGGCAGGATCAAAGATCCACGGGCGTTTGAGGCTCTGTCTAAACTCGCAGCTACATCCTCATGGCGGGATCGCATCCGAATAGCCGCCCTCAACGGCCTTGCCTGGCTGGGGGACAAACGAGCCCTGGATATTGGGTTGAAAGCGGCCACGGATATGGACCTTTCTCCTCTGGCACGCGCTTACGGAGCGAACCTCGTCGCCGAGGTCGGTGCAGGAGATCAAAGGGCATTTGACGTCATCGCTGACCGGGTCAAGCAGGCTGCTGATCGTAATGATACGCGGGAGCTGTTTGAAGATCTGGATTCGATCCGCCGATTAGCAGACCCACGAGGCCAGCAGATCTTTGACTCGTTGAAGACGAAATTCAAAGCAAATGCCCAAGTTCTGCAGCAGATCACGGCGCTTGAGACCGCGTTCAAACAGGCGTTAAAACCCTAGCTGTTGACTTGATGACGGTGTAAAACTAGACTGGTATTAGCGTGGTGAGTTATTGCGACTTGCGGCCACGTAAAACAAACGGCTAAACAGCAAGAGTTCATCTCCTAAAGTTGTAGAAACTCTGTGCTTGTTTGGGCACAGAGTTTTTTGTTGCGACGGCGTGTGTTAACAGTGATTCCTGATCCGGGTAAGAGGACAGTCAAGATTCCCGTACGAATAATCGACGGTAGGGTTAAGTTTCTCTACGAGGGCACTGACCTACCAATTATCCGTGACACGGTTGGGGATCTCGTCATCCCGGCGCACGCTTTAAAGACGGCTGACGATGCGAACCTGTCGTTCGAGGCTATTTCGGAAATACTGCCGCCTAGGTCCATCTTGATGATTGACGTCAGGATCGACGAAGTTGGTCAGGGGCTGATTACACGTAAATCGTCGACGGATGTGCCCGAACTTCCGTTAACGGCGATCCCCCGTGGGTTTGTGCGAGTTGAGCTTTGCCAAACTCTGCGGCTGCTTCATAGGGGAACGAAAAGCAGCGTTCTATGCGAGTGCAACTGTATTTTGCCAGATATCAACGAGCAGGCGATAAGCCTGAACCACGCATATTCTATCGCCTCTAGGAGGTTCGAAACGAAGCGCAGGGCGAATACAGGGAATGTTTTCCTTCATGTTTATCACAAGGCGGATCATGGTTGGGAACAGTTAGAGTGGTTGAGGGAGCGAACTGATGCGCGTTTCGAAAAAAGATACGTCGAGGCCGATACTCGAGTCCCCGAGGATCTTGACGACCATTCTCTCCAGATCGACTCTGCCGCTGAACTAAGGGCGGATGGGGCCCCCCCGTTTTTTCGCCGGTTTCATCCGGACCCCAAAAACCCGTTTTTCGAATCGGCAGAATACAGCGTCGATGCTAATGGACTGGACGAACTACTTTGCGAAGCTTGGTACCCATGGAACGGCAGGTTCTGGCGCTACAACAAGCGCGGTGCACAGACTGCACTCCCGCTTCGGATACATCTAGCAAAGTTCAAACAATCCAAGGGTCACCGACGGATTATGCGGATCAATTCGGATCTCGAAGTGCGAAGATTGCCGCTAAGCAAACAACATCCTGATGAGGAACACTTATTCCAGAAACATAGGTCGCGGCTGATGAACGCTCCAGAGACACTTCCCGAGCCGGAGGACAACGGGCAAAGCGAAAAGTTCTGCGTCTTCGAAGCCGGTAGGTTGATCGCTCTTAGCTACTTTCAGTCGGGCGAGCGGTCATCTTATGGCTACTACGCCTTCTTCGATCCAAATGTCCAGTGGCGGAGCCTCGGCATATTGACGATGCTGCTCGAAATAGAGTACTCCAAGAGTCAAGGAAATAGGTACTACTACCCTGGTTACTCGTATCAGGAGCCATCACGGTTGGACTACAAGAAGCGGTTTCATGGACTTGAATCTTACGATTGGACAGGTTCCTGGCAGCCGTTTGAACGCCTCAAAGAAGCGGATACGCAAGCGTAAATGGCAGACTTCCTAAAACTTATAAAAGAAAAAATCGTCGTCTTTGATGGCGCGATGGGCGTGTCGCTGCAGGCGGCGAATCTGTCGATCGATGATTGGGGTGGTCCGAATTTTGAGAATTGCTCAGAGAATCTCCTGTATACCCGTCCAGACGTCGTCGAGGGCGTTCACAAGAGTTTTCTCGATATCGGCTGCGACGTGATCGAAACGAATTCTTTTGGCGGCAGCGAGGTCGTGCTTTCGGAATTCGGTATCGCGGCAAAGACCTACGAAGTAAATAAAAAGGCTGCCGAGCTCGCGAAGCGGCTGGCAAACGATTACTCCACGAAAGATCATCCGCGGTTTGTTGCCGGCTCGATCGGACCGGGAACGAAGCTGCCGACGCTCGGTCACATTACTTATCGCGATCTGAAGAACGCATACCGCGAGCAGGTCCGCGGGCTCATTGACGGCGGGTCGGACGTTTTGATCGTTGAGACTTGTCAGGACCTGCTGCAGACAAAAGCCGCGCTTGCTGCGATCTTCGAGCTTTTCGAGAAGACAAAGACCCGAATTCCAGTGATCGCGCAGGTGACCATTGAGGTCTTTGGCACGATGCTTAACGGCACGGAGATAGGTGCCGCGTTGACCGCACTCGAGCCTTTTCCGATCGACGTCATCGGTATGAACTGCGGCACCGGGCCGAAACACATGACCGACAGTTTTCGCTATCTATGCGAGAATTCGCCGCTACCCGTGTCGATCTTACCCAACGCTGGCCTGCCCGAGGTCAAGGACGGCAAGCAGCATTATGACGAGACGCCCGAAAGCTTCGCGGCGCAGGTCGAGCATTTTGCGAAGGATTTTGGTGCGAATATCGTTGGCGGCTGCTGCGGCACGACGCCGGCGTACATCAAGCTGCTTGTCGAGCGCCTTGGCTCACTCTCGCCAAAACAGCGTGATGCAAAACTCGCACCGTCTGCTTCGTCGATCTATTTTCAGCAGCCCTATACGCAGGACGCTTCATTCCTGATCGTAGGCGAACGCGTCAATGCCTCGGGCTCCAAGAAGATGCGTGACCTGCTCGACGCTGAGGATTGGGACGGACTCGTCTCGCTCGCCAAATCGCAAGAGAAAGAAGGCGCGCACATTCTCGACGTTAACGTCGATTTTGTTGGACGGGATGGCGTTGCAGACATGCACGAGCTCGCATCGCGCCTCGTGACCAACGTTAAGATCCCGCTCATGTTCGACTCGACCGAGTGGGAAAAGATGGAGGCGGGCCTTGAGCACGCGGGCGGCAAAAGCATCCTGAATTCAACGAATTACGAGGACGGGGAGCCGCGGTTCTTAAAGGTGCTTGGACTCGCGAGAGAATTCGGAGCGAGCGTCGTCATTGGCTTGATCGACGAGACGGGAATGGCCCGGACGTCAGAGAACAAGCTGAATATTGCGCGGCGAGCTTACAAGCAGGCTGCGGAGTTCGGTATCCCGGCCCACGACATTTTCTTCGATCCCTTGGCGTTACCGATCTCGACGGGAATCGAGGAAGACCGTGCGAACGCGGATGAGACGATCAAGGCGATCCGCGCGATCAAGTCCGAGATGCCCACCGCGAACATAATACTTGGGGTTTCGAATATTTCATTCGGGCTGTCGCCTGCGGCGCGCGTGGTTTTGAATTCTGTGTTTCTGCACGACTGCGTCGAGGCTGGAATGAATTCGGCGATCGTTAACGCATCGAAGATCCTGCCACTCATTCGCTTTAATGAGCTTGAGATCGAAACAGCGCGTGACTTGATCTATGACCGGCGGAGGTTCGAGGGCAACGTCTGTACTTACGACCCGCTGGTTGAGTTTACAAAGCTCTTCGAAGGCAAGACAGCGCAATCGATCAAGCCGGACATCACGAATCTTCCAGTAGAAGAACGCCTCAAACATCACATAATCGACGGCGAAAAGATCGGGCTGGACGACTCACTTAAGGAAGCGATGGATAAGTATCAGCCGCTCGACATTATCAACAACATTCTGCTCGACGGAATGAAAACAGTGGGCGATCTATTTGGCTCGGGCCAAATGCAGCTGCCGTTCGTGCTGCAGTCCGCTGAGGCGATGAAGGCGGCGGTGAAGTACTTGGAACCCTTTATGGATAAGGTCGAGGGGGTCGAAAAGGGAACCCTGGTGCTTGCGACCGTTAAGGGCGACGTTCATGACATCGGCAAGAACCTCGTGGACATCATCCTGACCAACAATGGCTACAAGGTTGTAAACCTGGGTATCAAACAGCCCATCGACGACATTCTTCGCGCGGCAGAGGAAACAAACTGCGACGCCATCGGTATGAGCGGCCTGCTCGTGAAATCGACGCTCATAATGCGCGACAACCTCGAGCTGATGAACGAGCGCGGCCTCACGACGCCCGTCATTCTCGGCGGCGCGGCTCTCAACCGGCGGTATGTCGATAACGATCTTGTGCCGCTTTTTAAAGGAGAGCTTTTCTACGCACGTGACGCCTTTGATGGACTCCACGCGATGGATAAGCTCACCGGAGGTGAGCGAGCCCAGGTCCAAAGTCCAAAGTCTAAAGTTGTCGCCGCGGGTGCGAGAGATCTTGCGGACAGCGATGTTCAAACTCCAGCTACCGTAAGCAGTTCTGACCCGGAAGATCTAGTTGGCGAGGACGCCAAACTTGGAGTCGAAGCCCCTCGGGCCTATTCCCGGTCAAGTGGTGACACGACCCACACCACGCCTTCGGACATTGCCCACGATGTACCGATCCCGTCGCCGCCGTTCTGGGGATCGAAAGTGGTCGAGATAAAGGATCTCACCAAAGTTTTTGAGTTCATCAATGAGACCGCCTTGTTCAAAGGCCAGTGGCAGTACAAGCAGGGAAAGAGATCGGCCGAAGAATATCAGAGGATCTTGGACAATACCGTTTACCCGAAGTTCGCTGATATAAAGGCCAGGGCCATCCGAGACAAGCTGCTTGAGGCAAAGGTGGTCTACGGTTATTTCCCTTGCAATGCAGAAGGAAACGACCTGATCATTTGGGAAGAGGACGGCAAGACCGAGCGCTTGAGATTCACGTTCCCGCGACAGCCGATCGAACAGCGCGGCGGCAAGAATCTTTGCCTTGCGGACTATTTCGCTTCCGTGAACTCGGGTCGGACTGACGTGGTCGCTTTCGACCTGGTCACGATGGGCCGGCGGGCAAGTGAATACTCCGCAGAGCTTTTCAGGTCCGACAACTATCAGGACTATTTGCTGTTCCATGGGCTGTCCGTCGAATCCGCCGAGGCGCTCGCAGAAATGTGGCACAAGCGGATCCGCGAGGAGCTTGGGATCGCCATTCAGGATTCGCCGAGTCTCGCAAAGCTATTTCATCAGGGTTATCAGGGTTCACGATTCAGTTTTGGCTATCCGGCATGCCCGAATCTCGAGGATCAGATGAAGCTATTTCAGCTTCTGGAACCCGAGCGTATCGGCGTCGAACTTACCGAGGAATTCCAGCTGGATCCTGAGCAGTCAACCTCCGCGATCATTATCCATCATCCGGCGGCCAAGTATTTCAACATTGAATAACAGCTGTTTCTCGCCGCTACAGCCTGGTGCTAAAATCAGCGTTCTGAGTTGTGGAAGAGATCATAGCGAAGACACCGGACAGGCTTACCGTAACTGATCGATTTGGCGCACTCGTACCCACGCGTGACGAGTTGGCCGTTCTGTCGACGACAGAGCGTCTTGGCTTTAGGCTGTCCCATAGAATGAATCTCGGCGCATGGAAGCGCCTGATGACCTTCTTCCAACGACACGTCGGCAGCCTCTGGATCCTCATCGCCACCTACAATCTGATGAACGTTTTCGGCATTGAGAATGTCGAGAACACTCACGAATCGCGGCCTCTGGTCCTAGTTGCGAATCACCGGTCATTCTTCGACATGTACACCGTATCGAGTGTTTTGTTTCGAAGGACGAATCGCAAGATGATCCTGTATTTTCCCGTGCGGGGAAGGTTCTTTTACGATAATCCGATCGGTTGGTTCGTCAACTTTGTCATGGGTTGGTTCTCGATGTATCCGCCATTTTTCCGGGAAGCGCGCGATAAGCGAAAGAGAGCATTCGACAAATACTCGCTATTGCGGCTGCAACAACTTTGTCGCGAGGGCGAGGGGCATATAATCGGGTTTCATCCCGAGGGGGGGCGCAACCTGACGGGTGGGCCATACGATCAGCTCCCGGCTCAACCCGGAATTGGTACTGTTGTGTACGCTGCAAGGCCGCAGGTCGTGCCAGTATTTATCACGGGGCTTAGCAACGACCTTCCGAAGCAGATCCTGGGAAATTGGACAGGAGGGGAGAAAGTGAGGATATGGTTTGGCAAACCGGTAGACCTGTCAGAGTTTTATGAACGCGGCGACCGTCTCCGCACTCATAAGGAGATCGCCGATCATTTGATGAGCAAGGTCGCGGAGCTTGGCGAGGCCGATCGGGCCAAATTCGCGGCTGAATAAACTAGCGTGCCCGACGATAACTTCCAAAATAGTTTAGCCAACATGCCTCGACTCGAGATGAGCAGCGGGCGCCGCTGGGCCGTGACGATCGGGGTCATGACCGGTATGGCGATCGCCGCGCTTGAGGCGACGGTCGTGGGTACGGCGATGCCTACGGTGATCGCAAGCCTGGGCGGTATAAATCATTACAGCTGGGTTTTTTCCGCTTATCTCGTTACGTCGACCGTGACCGTTCCTGTCTGGGGCAAGCTGTCCGACCTTTACGGTCGCCGGCTGCTCTACCAGATCGGGATCGGGGTATTTCTCCTGGGGACGCTCTTGTCAGGGCTCTCTTCGACGATGACCCAGCTCATCATCTTCCGCGCGATACAAGGGCTTGGGGCAGGTGCTCTCGTTCCCCTGGGAATGACGATAATTGGCGATACGTTCACGCTCAAGGAGCGCGCGAAGATGCAGGGTTACTTCAGCGGCGTGTGGGGATTATCCAGCGTTGTTGGTCCCGTCATCGGCGGCTTTATCACGGATCAGATCTCATGGCGATGGGTATTTTTTATCAACCTTCCCATAGGTGTTGCCGCCGCGTTGATCATGGGCTTCGCACTAAAGGAGCCGAAGCTTACTGAGAGGCCGAAGATCGATTATCTCGGAGCGGCGACACTCATGCTCGCGATCAGCCTGCTCATGCTGGGAATGATCGAGGGCGGGAGCTCGATGCAAACCTTACTTGCGCCATCAAATCTTCTCATTCTCGGCGGCGGCATTCTGTTGCTTGTTCTGTTTATCTTTATCGAGGGCCGGGTAGCGGATCCGATCATTCCTTTTCAACTCCTAAGAAACAAAACCGTCGCAGTGTCGATCATCGCGGGCTTTTTTGCAGGTGTAGCCATGTTCGGCGGTATATCATTTATCCCCTTGTTCGCCCAGGGCACGCTCGAGATGTCTGCGACGAAGGCTGGCTCATTACTGACTCCGCTAATGCTTAGCTGGGTCTCGATGTCGGTCATCGTGGGTCGGTTGATGCTGAAGATCGGTTACAAGGTTATTACGATCGCAGGATTTATTGTCCTGACGACCGGCTTCGTTCTTCTGTCGGGATTCGGAAGAGAGTCGGCGCAGTGGCTGCTATACGTGTATTTGGTGCTGATCGGGTGTGGTTTGGGGTTGACCATGTTGACGCTGTTGATAGCCGTCCAGCATGCGGTGGATAGGACACAGCTTGGTCTGGCGACATCCCTAAGCCAGTTCATGCGCGCGATCGGCGGTGCTTTCGGCGTCGCGGTAATGGGAGCGGTTCTGACATCAGGATTGTCATCACGGCTTCTCGCGGGGGCTGGAGCCAGCGGTGGCAGATTGAGCCTGGAAAAGGCGGCGGAGCTCGCCTCGAATCCAAACGCTCTTATCGAACCGACGGCCCGCGCGGCCCTTCCTCCAGGCGTTCTGCCCATACTACAGGACGCTATGGCCGCGGCAATGCATCCAGTATTTTGGGTGGCAGCCATAGTCAGTGGGCTCGCCATCGCGGTTGCTTTCCTGCTGCCGAAGGTGGAGCTCGAAACATCCGTCCAACCGAACAGCGGCGTAGGCGAAAAAATGATCATGGCGGAGCAGACCACGATCAATGCAAGGAACCAGCCGATCGCGGAAACGGACTAGGGTTTGCTGCCCGCTGAGTTGCTGTTCGTATCATTCGCAGCCGTTGTCTCGCCATCCTTCGGTTTTTCTTCCGGCGGCTTCCAACCTGCCTGACGCAGCAACTCAACGGCGAATTTTACCGGTACCGCCATATTCGCGGCAGTGTTTTCCGTAAACACACCAAAATTAACACCGATCACCTTACCGGCCTGGCCGAATAGAGGAGCGCCGGACCCACCCTCAGCAGTTTTTGCGTCGTGAACGATCCGACGGGCGTCGAGATCGGTGATGAGCCCCTGAGTCGTCAGAGGCACGATCTTCTGCGACTGCGCGAGAAAGTTAATGAGATTTTGCCGCGAATTGCCGAAGCGTTGATTTATCGATTTTGCCTGATCGTCGTCAACCATGGCCAGCAGGCGGTCCGGGCCGCTCGGATAGCCCATCGTAACCACAGTTTTGCCTATCGCGGCAGATTCGGAATCGTTATCGAGCGGAACCGAGGGAAGGTTCGCCGGCAAGGAACCGGGATCTACCCATGCGATCGCGATGTCCTCGCGCGGGCCGACCTGCTTCACCTTCATTGGAAAAGGCGTAGCGACACCCGGGAAGTACAAGACGAGCCGTTTGACGCGTGCACGGCCGTTCGCGGCCTGCATCATCTGTTTTACGTTGTCATCCTCTTCCCACGGCTGGACGACGTGACGGTTGGTCACAATGTAGCCGCCGCCGACGTGAAAGCCGGTCCCGATAAAATCGTATTCTACCGGCGAGCCGTTCCCCTCTGTCGTTAGGCCGATCTGGGGCGAAGGCGTCGAGGAATCGGGGTCCTCGCTCTGCCCGGGTTCGTAAGGATTGGGTCTCAACGCCTGAGGGTCTGCATAACGCAGCACCTTGCCGCTCCTTTTATCCACCAGATCATAAACACCGACTATCAGACAGACCGCGTTACCGTAGGCGACACGAAGATTTGGCGCGAGTGAGACCGTCTTCATCAGGTCCTTGTTGGTCTTGTCCAGCTCGCTGAGCGTATCGCCGGTCTTACCAAGCTGGTCCTCGAGCCGCTTGATGATCTCGGCCTGCTCTTGTGCCTGCCGCTGGCTCTCACGCATCTGACTGTTTACGGAATAACCGATATAGAAGACGCCTGTCACAAAACCGATCGTCAAAACCAGCGCTATCAGCTTAGTCGTCCATGAGATCTCGCGGCCCAATTCGCGGACGAATTCCCTCAGGAATGCCTTCGCGTCGTCCCGCTTTGCTGAACCGTAGGATTCGATCGCCGCTTCTTCAATAAAGCGCGAAATGTGCGGCTGCTCGCGATTGGTAGTGATCAGTGAAGATTTTGTTTCAAGGGAAAAGAACGAGAAAGAGATGTTCTGGTCCGGCAGCGTCACAGTATCGCCGTCCGTTATGGCAATGTAGCGGCGGATCGGCTTCTCGTTTATCTCGAGCCCGAGCCCCTGATTGAAATCAACGATCCGGTAGGCTCCCTCGCTATTGTCAAGATCGAGCCACGCGCCGGAGCCATTCGTCGAGGGCGAATGTATCTGCAGGTCGCACGTTTCGTCAGAGCCGATGCGAATGTGCTCGTCCGGAAAAAATTCCGTTCGCTTCTCATCGCCGACCGTGATGTGGATGATGATTCCAGCTGCCATTATTCGCCGGACGCGAGGAACGCCAGCCAAGGGGAAATTCTAGCATAACGCACACAATCGCAGCTTAGGTCTTGCGGCTTTGCCGCGTCGCAGTGCGGGCAGGCTTGCCTGCCCGTTCGTGCCTCATGAGAACCTCCGCCTCATCGGCCGCCCAAGTTGGGCGGCCAATGAGGCAAAATGTCGTAGGCCCGTCACGGCGAGGCGAGCCTCGCCGCACTGCAATGCAGCAAGCTGCGCCGTTTGCTAGAGTATATTGCGATGGCTAAGGCGAAATTCATCACCGACCGCGGGGAACTGGAGAAACTCGCCCCCATGCTCAAGGCCCCGATAAAGCGGCAGGTCTTTGTCTGCACAGGGAAGTCGTGTTCAGCGGTCGGCGGCCAGGAGGTGTTTGCTGAATTCGATCGCATCCTGACCGAGAAAGGCTTACGAAACGGGAAAGTTACCAAAGGCCGCAATCCGATGGGAGAGATCGTCCTTACCGAGTGCGGCTCGATCGGCTTTTGCTCCATCGGCACCGCCGTGATGGTCTACCCCGACGGCACGATGTACGGCCAGGTCCAGCCCGAAGATGTGGCGGAGATAGTCGACGAGCACCTCGGTAAAGGCACGCCAGTCAAGCGTTTAGCATTGATGACTTTACCTAATGAGTGAGATGCTGTGGTACGTACCACAGATGAAACGGTGTACAATAGAAGCTCCCCTCCTTACGAAGGAGGGGTGTCGGTTTCGTCGTCTTTTGACGAAACTGACGGGGTGGTTTTTATGCTAGGTACAGACTTGTGCAAAGAATATGTAGTCGGCGTTGCCGGTGGTCCGAATCTGAAGTTCGCCCTTATTGTGTCCAAAACCCAGTCCGCTTCCTCAAAGACGTGGCGATTCTCAAATCTAACTACGACGATACCCTTCGACTTCAAATACTCATCTCGTTCCCGGTCCTTGATCATCCCTATGGTGCTGAAGTGGCTCTGCCCGTCGAGTTCGACTGCTAGCTTCTCTGACGGACAATAGAAATCGAGGATGTAGTTTCCAACGGAGTGCTGACGGACAAATTTACGTCCCTCAAATTTTGACGATTTTACGACGTTCCAAAATGCGGCCTCGGCCGGAGTAAGTCGCTTTCGAAGAGCTTTTCTATTTTCGCTGAGATGAGGAAGGGAGTTGATATCCAACTTTCTCCGTGGGTTACTCATGATCGTGGGAACCGAACTAAGAACCACCCCGGCCTACCGGCCACCCCTCCTTCGTAAGGAGGGAGCTTAAGATCTCATCGCCGCCAATATCTCATCGACAACCTTCTTCGCGTCGCCGAAGAGCATGAGCGTGTTGTCCTTGTAAAAAAGCGGGTTGTCGACGCCGGCGTAGCCCGAGGCCATTGAGCGTTTCATGACGATGCAGGTGCGCGATTCCCAGACGTGGAGGACGGGCATACCGGCGATCGGTGAACCGGGGTCGTCCATTGCTGAGGGGTTGACGATGTCGTTGGCCCCGATGACCCACGCAACGTCCGTTGAAGGGAATTCGTCATTGACCTCGTCCATTTCAAAGACGATGTCGTAAGGGATGTTTGCCTCGGCGAGCAGGACGTTCATATGACCGGGCAGGCGTCCGGCGACCGGGTGGATCGCGAACTTGATCTCGACGTCCTTTTCTTTGAGGACCTTTACGACCTCAGCGAGCGAATGCTGTGCTTGTGCGACGGCTAAACCATAACCCGGAACGATGATGATCTTCTTTGAGTTAAGCAGCAGGTCGCTTGCTCCAGCCGCATCCACCGAATGTACCTCGCCTTGAGGAGCCGCAGCGGACGACGACACGCTTCCACCCTCGGTGCCGAATCCGCCGAGCATTACGCTGACGAATGAGCGGTTCATGCCCTTGCACATGATGTAGCTGAGGATCGCGCCGGATGAGCCGACTAGTGCGCCGGTGATGATCAGCAAGTCGTTACCGAGCATAAAGCCCGCGGCCGCGGCGGCCCAGCCCGAGTAGCTGTTGAGCATCGAGACGACGACGGGCATATCCGCCCCGCCGATCGCCATGATGAAATGAACGCCCAAAATTCCTGTTACGATGGTCGCGATC
>JAFAOW010000187.1 GCA_019247455.1 Acidobacteriota bacterium
GGCGGAAGCCGGAAAATGAGCAAAACGGTTTTTGAACAATTGGACCTGACAGGCAAGGCTGCGATCGTGACGGGCGGCGCACGGGGGCTGGGCGCGGAGATGGCCGAGGGGCTAGCCGAGGCGGGGGCTCGCCTGATGCTGTGCGACCGCAGGGAGAACACGCTTGCGAAAACGGCCGCTGCATTCGAGAGCCGCGGCTTTGGTGTGTGCGGCGAGGTCTGCGATGTCGCAAATGAAGATGACGTCCGCCGTGTTGTCGACGCGTGCATGGACCGCTTCGGGCGACTCGACATCCTTGTCAACAACGCCGGCGTCGCGTGGGCGGGGGCGCCTGAGAAGATGCAGGTCGAGAGCTGGCAAAAGGTGATCGACGTGAACCTGACGGGGTGCTTCCTATTCGCACGCGAGGCAGGGCGCGTGATGTTCGAGGCCGGTTCGGGATCGATCATAAATATCGCTTCGGTCGCCGGGATCACGACTTCGCCTGAAGGGCCGTTTTTCGCGGGCTATCCGGCGAGCAAGGCGGCGCTGATCGGCTTGACGCGCGAGCTGGCCGCAAGCTGGGGCCGCTCGGGCATCAGGGTCAACGCGATCGCACCTGGATTCTTTCGGACACGTCTGGCCCACGGCATTCTAGCCGTCGCCGAGGAACAGATCGCTGAGAAGAACATCATTCAGCGGATCGGCCGAGAAGGTGAGCTCAAGGGTGCGGTCGTTTTCCTTGCATCGGAGGCGTCGAGCTATATCACCGGGCAGACGCTTGTGATCGACGGCGGAATGACGGTCTAAATGAGTTGAGAGTTAAGAGTGGCTACTCTTCGAAAACGAATTGCCCAAACGCCTCGGGGTGATGAAAGGCAGGCTGCTTTGATCTGGTCGGACGCCATGCGAGGTAACCGCGGGTCGGGTCCTTGCCGACGCATCGGAAGAGATTGCCGAGCCAAATATTGCCGGCCTTCGGATGCTTACCGAGCGCCGAGAACGGCAGCTTGATCGCCATCACGATCTTGTCCTTGTCGATGCGGGCGGAGGATGTCATTCCCGACGCGTAATCTTCGTCAGTGAGGCGCTTTTTGGCCGTGACCTCGATGCCAAGGTCGATCCATTCGCCGGTGGGCGCGATCTCAAATTCGTAATACTTGTTTCGCTCGGTCTTATTCGGTGCGATGAAGATCTCGCATACGTCGCGGTCCCACAGGCCCATGACCTTTTTAGAGAGATCGGGCTTTTCGCTGACGATGAGCGGCTCGTGCTGCTCGGCCTCGAAGCGGACATACAAAGCCGTTGGCGACCAGATGAGCCGAGCCTTGAACTGGCGCGTCTTCGGCGCCTTTTCGCCGGACCAATAGGTTGTCACGGCGACTTCGTGCGCCTTTTGCCAGCGTTCGTCGTCGAGAGATGAGATCTTGATCTCGTCGGTGATATGAGCGACGCGGACAGTATCCCTTTGGGCGATCGAGGACATTGTTGGCAATAGTAACAAAACAAGCGCGAACGAGAGGCGAGCAGGGTGCGGCATCTCGTCATTCTACTCGATGTTTAGCCGAAAATGCGACGCTTCAGCCAGCGGGCTTCGGTCGAGACCGCGCGGGCGATGCCGCCGGCAAGGAGACGGAACGGGTGATCGCCGCTGAATGCGCCAGCGATCGCATAAAGGGTCGTTAGCGAGAATCGCGGCTCATTCGAGACAGCAAAGACCGGCTCCCATCGCTCGGGACGGAGCTTCGCCTTGAATCGGTCGAGCCCCTCGAAGTTATAGAAGCGGCTGCCGTGCTTTCGCATCCATGCAAAGAGCATTCGGATCAAAAGGCTCTGGTCGTCCGCGCTGCTGAGCGCTCGCTTTGAGAGCGGTGAAAGACCGAGGGTCGCGTAATCACAGTTCTCGTCAGCGAGGGTTCGCATCGCAGCGTCGATCAATAGTTCGACCGTCCCATTCGGGGCGGTACGGCAATGCGGGAATTGCTCAAAGAGCCACCCGTTGCGCTGCGAGATCGGCGATAGGACAACGAAGCCCTGAACAATTTCCGCCTGCGTTGCGACGAAGACCCGGCGGTTCTCCAGCCGGGAGAGGGTCGCTGCCTCGACCATAAAATGTAGCGGCGGCAAACCCTTTGTAGCAAGCCAATCATCAAGACACGCTTGCAGGGCAGGGTGATTGCGAGCATCGTTGATGCTCCATTCCTTAACCCTTACATCCTTATTGCGGGCACGATTGAGCTGTGCTCTCAGCGACTTGTGCGAAGCCACCGTGTCAGGCCAAAAGGCCGGATGCCACGAGGGCTGGGCACCGATCAGGACCTTGCTATAACCCGCTTCGTGACTGAGGATCGACTCGAGCCTGCGTTCGGCTGCAAAGTAACAGACCCTTTCGCCGGCGCGGGCGGCGTTCGCTTCGAACTTATCGATAACGTCAGCTAGACGTTCCTCTTCGCAGACCGGAGAGCCCGCGACAACGCGTACCTTATTCGCGGTCACGTATCCGACGACCGCTTCGGCGTCGCGGGTGAACCAGCGTTCAATACCAGGGTTCACTATCTGAAACGCGGTCGAATTCCAGCCATACGCCAGTACAAGCCGGCGGGCTTTTGCAACATTCGGATTTTCCCGCTGGGTATGTGAAGGAGGAGAGGTCGAAAGCGCGTACTCCATCAGCCTGTATTCAGTACGGTTCGGAATGCCATTTTTGCAAGCTTCCAAGTGCGGTCCCAGTCGATCTTACCGCCCTCGTCGCGCCCCATGATCTTATCGACAAACATCTTCCGAAAGTCTTTGCCCTCGCGCCGCAGCATAAATTCCTTGGCGTATGGCTTGGCTGTCTCAAAGAAGTTGAATTCGGGATCCGTCACGATGCCAATTCCCTCGAGGGTCATGAGGGCACGCATGATATATGTGAAATTAGACGGTAAGCGGAACGGATAGTCGTACATTACGTCAGCAAGGTCATAGGTGAGCTCCTTGAAGTTGACGTCCTTGAGCTTAAGATCAAAATGAAACTCGAACATGCGTTCGACCACCGGGCGAATTGTCGAGGGATCGGTTCCTGGCTTTAGAAAATCGAGATCGATGAGGTCCTGAGCGATGCCGGCGGGGTCCTTACCAACCACGTGGAAAAACGCGTCGATCATCTTAGCCTGAAGCTGAGGTGTGATGCGGCCTACCATTCCGAAGTCAAAAAACGCGAGACGGCCGTCATCCATCACAAGCAAATTACCAGGATGCGGGTCGGCGTGAAAGAACCCGTCCTCAAGAAGCTGCTTTAGGTAAGTCTTTATGAGTAAACGGTTTACCTTCGCAGGAGAAATGTTGCGGCGGGCCTGTTCCTCAAGGTCGGTAACTTTAGT
>JAFAOW010000192.1 GCA_019247455.1 Acidobacteriota bacterium
AATGAGGGTCCTTACTGAGAAATGGAATGACGAACCCGCGCGTGCTTCGCGACCCTTTGATAAGGATCGCTCCGGGATGGTGCTCGGTGAAGGTTCGTATGTCTTCGTTCTCGAAAGTTTCGAGCGCGCTATCGATAGGGGAGCCCATATCTATGCGGAGATCGCCGGATATGGCTCCACATGCGATGCATACCACCGCGTCCGGCTTGATGAATCGGGGATAGAGCCCGCCCGAGCGATGACGACCGCTTTGGGTGATGCAGGGCTGGAGGCGACCCAGGTTGATTACGTGAACCTGCATGGGACTGCGACCCTATTAAATGATCGTATCGAAACTACGGCTCTAAAACTCGCTTTGGAAGACCACGCGTACGCAATTCCTATGTCGGGGACGAAATCACAAATTGGTCACCCACAGGGAGCAAGCGGAGCGGCCGGCGTAGGTGCGACCCTTTTCGCTATCGCGAATGACATTGTTCCGGCCACCATCAATTTAGATACACCGGACGCCGATTGCGATCTCGACTATGTACCGCGCGTCCCGCGCCCGGCACGCGTCAACACGGCTCTCTGCAACTGCATAGGCTTTGGCTCAAAGAACAGCGCTCTTGTCCTTCGGCGCGTTGGCGAGTGATGTTTGAACGATTTCGCGAGCGGAGCCATGAGTTGGAGCGGATCGATACCGGCGACTACTCACCTGCAGAGTACGCTCTCTGGGAACGCGAGATGGGCTGGATCCACGGCGTGCTGGGCGAAAAGCGAGCACTGGACAAAACTCTGCTTGCGGAGGCTAACGCGCTCGCTCATCCCATCTCGGTTCTCGACGTGGGCTGCGGCACCGGCGGAGTCCTTGCGCACATACGCAAGAAACTTTGTGATCGTGCCGGATTGGCGGCAGGCGTCGAAATGGATGTGAACGGCGCCATCGCTATGATACGAAGCGGACTCCCGGCCGTTCTTGGTGACGGACTGCAGCTTCCTTTTGCGGACCAAAGTTTTGACTACGTATATTGCACACTCGTGCTGCATCATTTAGAAGACGTGGCCGCCGTAAGGCTGCTGCGAGAGATGAATCGGGTAGCCCGCTTCAGCATCTTCGCTGTCGATCTTAACCGTGATCCGCTGGCCTACTATACTTACAGGTTGCTCGGAAAACTCTTGCTGCAACCGCTGACGCTTCACGACGGAAGCCTTTCGATCCTGAAAAGCAGAACGAGAGACGAACTCAAAGAGCTAGCTGCAGCGGCTGGGCTCTCCAACGTGAAGGTCGTTGCCTCCCGAGTAAACCGGCTGGTGCTTTCAGCCGGCGGTTGAAGAGCCAAAAGCCAGGTGCTTGTCCGCGGACGACTTCCCCGCTAACACGGCTCCTGCTGTCAGAAGCGACGGAAAAAGGCGAAAGAACGGGCTGAGAAGATCGCAGGCAATTGGAGACATTGACAGGAGCGCGATCAATTTGGAATAACTGATCCGCGAATTGAAAGCACGGCGCCATTGCCTCTCGTACTCGTGAGCGAAGGTCGGCTCTCTCCATCCGACCTTCACCAGGGAGTCGCGGAAGATCATCGCCGATCTGATCGCCATTGTGATCCCGTCAGCGATCACAGCATGCGATTCTCCCGCAGCATTTCCAACCGCGTAAACGGTCCCGTCATGAAAAAAATGACGGCCGGGTCGAATCACGCCTGCCGAAAGCCATTCGCCGGATCTTTGGGCGCCGGCCACTGCATCGTCGAGCCCTTTGCATCTCGATCGGATGTATTCGAAAGCCGATTCGCCCGTTGAAGAAGACGGGTACATTTCCCGTGCTGCCGCGAGTGCATCCCGCTTGATGCAGAATGAGAAGCTGGTATGCCCGGAGTCGCACGTTACCATGCCGCCGTAACCTGACGGTAAAGCGAGTATCGCCATCGTATCGTTCGGCAGCGACGAGCCCCGAAAATGGGTTTTGAACGCAACGAGGTCCGAGGGACGCGGGGGACCTGCGCGCTGCTGCGAATGGAGCTTACCGATCGTCCACGAGCCGTGTGCGGCGACGGCAATATCTGTGACGATCTCTTTTTGTTCCAAGCCGCTTTCAATGATCGAGCGGATCTTCCCATCCCCGTCTTTCTCCGCCGAAATCACAGCGGCGGGCTGTATGACCTTCGCCCCTGCAGCAATAGCGTTGTCGAGCAGTAATTGATCGAGGACCTCCCGTCTCAGGGCACGGCCGTGCCGACCGCCGCGTTCGGGCATTTGCGCTTCGATGACGGTACCCTTGTGAAAAGCAGCGACACGACTGATCACGGGACCCGCGAGTTCAAGAAACTGATCGAGAAGGCCAAGCCGCTCAAATACAGCCAAGCTCGGCGGCGAGAGGTATTCTCCGCAAACTTTGGCTCTCGGAAATGCGGCTTTTTCGACAATGGTGACGGAATACCCGTCTCTTGCTAGAAGCGCCGCGAGCGTGGAGCCCGCGGGACCTGCTCCAATAATAAGGACGTCAATCACGCTGTCGATATGATGAGCAGACGGCCCGGCTATTTGTCCTGCAATGCGGCGACGCCGGGAAGAGTGTCACCTGCGAGAAACTCAAGCGTGGCACCACCGCCAGTTGAAATGTGACTTATCTTATCATTGAGGCCAGCCTGATTGACCGCGGCGACCGAGTCACCACCGCCAACGATCGATGTAGCGCCGTTCTGTGTAGCTTCGGCGACGGCCTTCGCGATCGCGACCGTGCCTTCATCAAAAGGCTTCTCTTCAAACATTCCCATCGGGCCGTTCCAAAGGATCGTCTTCGCTCCTTCCAGGGCCTTCGAAAAGATCGCGACCGTTTCAACGCCGATGTCTAGTCCGACGAGTCCAGCGTTTGTAAACTCTATAGGGATCGTCTTACGGGAGTTAAGCGGGTCGTAACTGTCTACGACCTGATGGTCCGTAGGAAGGATGAGTTCGACACCTGCGTCCTTGGCCATCTGTTCGATCTCAAGGGCCTTTGGCATCATGTTGTCCTCTACCAGCGACTTGCCAACTGTAAACCCCTGGGCTTTGAAGAACGTGTAGGCCATTGCCCCGCCTATCAGAAGCTTGTCGACCTTTCTATCGATGAGCGATTCGATAACTGGTATCTTATCCGAGACCTTTGCTCCGCCGAGGATCGCAACGAACGGGCGTTCGGGGTCATGAAGCGCCTTGCCAAGGAAATTCAGCTCCTTTTCCAGCAAAAGCCCCGCGACAGCGGTATCGACGAAATGAGTGATACCCTCGGTCGACGCATGTGCCCGGTGGGCGGTGCCAAAAGCGTCGTTCACATACACGTCGCAGAGCGAGGCAAGCTGTTTTGAAAAGGCGGTGTCGTTTTTCTCCTCTTCGGCATGGAGACGAAGATTTCCGAGCAAAAGCACCTGACCATCTGCCAGCCCTGCTGCTTCCTTTTCTACCTCGGCTCCAACGCAGTCATCGGCGAAGGAAACGCCTTCGAGGCCGGATGATTCGCGCAGGTATTCATACACCGGACGCAAGCTGTATTTTGCAATATCAAATTCGCCGCCCTTCTCTTCAGCCTTCTTCTTGTCCTTTAGCGGCCTGCCTAGATGAGATGCGAGGATGACCTTCGCCCCGTGGCTGACCGCATACTGGATCGTCGGCAGGGCGCCAAGGATCCGTGTGTCGTCGGTGATCTTGCCGTCCCTGATGGGAACGTTAAAATCAACGCGAATAAAGACACGTTTACGTTCTAATTCGATATCCCTTATGGTTTTTTTGTTCATTACAAAATAAGAAACGGGGCCCGGAAGACCCCGTTCGCCAAGTTAATGGATCAGAGATCAGTTCCGCCAAACGAAGATGGACGAGGCCATGTCGTTATGAGCTAAATTATAGCTTCCGGGACCGTACTCTTCGCAACGTTCGCCCTTGGGACCGCGCCCTTCGTTCTCGCAAAGTCGAACGCGGAAGCCAACCGGGACGAAGATCGAAGAGGCTGCATCATTCGGCAGCCGTCCGAACTGCCGATCCGCAAAACGATAGGTACCCTCGCGAAATTCCTGGGAGATGCCCCTCTGAAATTGATCAACGTAAACGATCACGCCGTTACCGTTGCCCTGGCCGCCACCGGGGTTCCAGCCGCCGTCCCCATTCCATGGGTTGTCGTCCTGCCAGGGGTCGTTAGCCCGACGAACCTCAATGTAGGATGCCGTGTCGTTGTAACGCAGGTTGTAAGTTCCAGGTCCGTAATCCTCACACCGGCCCTTTGTAGAAAACTGACCTTCGTTCTCGCAAAGGCGAACTTTGTAATTGTTCGGCACGAACACCGACGATGCCGAGTCGTTTTTGAGCGAGCCGAACTGGTTAGCATTATAGCGGTAGATGCCAACGGAAAACTGCTGCCGGGTGCCGCGCTGGTTAGGGTCCGCAAATACCGTTACCTCGTTTCGGTCATAGTTGTCGCCCCCCGGATTCCAGCCACCGCCTCCCGGAACGCCATCCCAACCACCACCGGGATTGCCGTCCCAACCGCCGCCGCCCCACCCGGACGTTCGACGAACCTCGATGAACGACGCCGTATCGTTGTAGCGAAGATTGAAACTGCCCTCTCCGTACTCTTCGCACGAACCCGAGCCGCGTCCGTTGTCACCTTCATTCTCGCAAAGTCGGACACGAAAACCCCTGTTTACCCGGACCGAAGACGCGCGGTCATTACGAAGGTTGCCAAAATCGTTTCCGATCGCGAGGTAGCGCCCTACCGGAAATCCCTGCGACCTCCCGCGCGAATCGCGGTCCTCGTATACGGTCACCCCTACTTCACCGCCGC
Source organism: Acidobacteriota bacterium (assembly GCA_019247455.1). Classification (GTDB taxonomy): domain Bacteria; phylum Acidobacteriota; class Blastocatellia; order Pyrinomonadales; family Pyrinomonadaceae; genus OLB17. Next base: position 4,796 of record JAFAOW010000192.1, read on the forward strand.
CATTCCAGCCCCCGCGGCCAAGGATCGAGGGACCCCAAACCCGGATGTATGAGGCTGTCCCGCCATACCTGAGGTTATGATTCCCTTCTGTCACCTCTTCACATTTGCCGCTGCCCTGGCCGGTGGATCCCTCATTCTCACAGAAACGCACTCGATATCCCGTCGGCACCATCACTGAATATGCCGAGTCGTTCGGCAGCTGGCCGAACTGATACCTATCTGCTCTGTATTCGCCTACATCGAATGAGACCACGTTGCCGCCGCCGTTCCGTGCGGTGAAAACAAGCACCGGTCCGAAGCCCCATTGATCCTGCGCAGCTGCAGAAGCACTGAGACCAGCTCCGATCACAACGGCGATGCAGAGGAACCCTAATACGCTAACAAGTCGATGCATACGACCTCCAAACAATTTGTGAAGTGCGGATGACAGGCGGGAGTCGTCGTCCGCGTATTTGATGATTCGAGCAACCCTTGGTTGCAAAAATATTTAAAGCCC
>JAFAOW010000262.1 GCA_019247455.1 Acidobacteriota bacterium
AAACCCCTTTGAATGTTTATGAGGGTCGTGTCTCGTTTTCCTTCAATGTCACGGTACCACCAAGCTTTAATGGAAAAAGTTTGCGGGTGAACGTCACTGTGCGTTATCAGGCTTGTACCAACGAGGTTTGCTACTCGCCCAAATCAAAGCAGATAACGCTGACGGCGGCGGTCAACTAGCCCGCCCGATCACGGAAAGAAGGCGGCCCGTCTTGCCGAACTTGCTCTTCTCGAGACGATAGGAAAAGAAAAGGTCAGGCCTCTCCATCGTACAGAAAGGCGCGGTCGAGATCTTTTCTTCCATCACGCCAGAATCGATGAGCTGATCTCGGTTCGCATCATGAAGGTCCACGAGAGCATGGCCGTCTCGCGTCGGCTCAAAGTATTTCTCGCTCCGCTGGAATGCGGCGGCGAACTGGTCGATCACGTCCTGTCCCACCTCATAGCTGCATTTAGACGCCGCGGGACCAATCGCGCAGATCAGGTTATGAGGGTCCGTCCCATACACCTCGGACAACTTATTTATAGCTTTGATTACGATCGACTGCGCCGTGCCGCGCCAGCCCGCGTGAACGGCGGCAAATGAACCCGTGACGGGGTCGCCGATCAACACAGGAACACAATCGGCGGTCTTAGCGGCTAATAGAACCCTTGGAATATTCGATATCAAGGCATCAGCATATTCATCGGAATCCCCTGCGTCCTCGATCGACTCGACGACCCGAATATTATCGCCGTGCACCTGCCAAGCGAGAGCTAACCGGAAATCCCCGTCAAAGAGCCGCAAGAAACGACGCCGGTTCTCGTAAATGTTCGCGCGCTGGTCCTCATTAAAGCCCGCGAGATTCAGGCTGTCCTTTGGAAACTCCGAGACGCCGCCCCCGCGGGTCGAGAAGCCGTTTAGAAAACCAGCATCTTCCAGCTGTTTCGCTGCGAGCAGCTTTACGTCATCCCTTTCTCGCCAATAAAAGCCACTATTTGCTAAAGTCTCATCATTACTTATGATCGTCTCGACCGGCATCGACATAGCCGAAGTCTACCGCATACGAGACACTATCGCTAGAACTCCCCGATTCACCGAGCGTGTGTTTACTGAAGCGGAAAAAGGGTATTGCGAAAGCAAAGGCGCGGCTGCCGCGCAGTCTTACGCGGGCCGATTCGCGGCGAAAGAGGCGTTTTTGAAAGCCATCGGAACGGGCTGGCGTGGAAAGGTCGCCTGGCGAGATATCGAGGTGGTCCTCGACGATCTAGGAGCTCCATCCTTAAGGGTTGCCGGCGCGGCAAAGGAGCTTCTTGGTGCGACCGGGGCAACGGGCATCCACGTATCCATATCCCACACAAGTGAACATGCCGTCGCGCTCGTCATTCTCGAAAAGAACTGATCACCTAAAATCTCTCACGTTAAACGGATGGGACCTAGAAAACTCGTATTAAGGTCAAAGTTTGCAAACGATCGGACGCTTGGCGGGCTGCGCGTGGATAATAAATTTGTTCTCTATTTTCCGCGCGCTTCTTCAACCGGTCTAATATACGGGTAGCATGCCGCTTGGTTACTTCAGCCTCATTTTACACGCCCATCTGCCTTTTGTGCGGCATCCGGAGTATCCGGAATTCCTTGAGGAAGACTGGCTCTACGAGGCGATCACTGAAGTCTATCTTCCGCTAATATTCATCTTTCAGTCACTGCACGAGGCGGGAGCGAGGCCTCGTCTTGCGATGAACGTGTCTCCACCGCTGTGCGAGATGCTAGCCGATGAACTACTCCAAACTCGCTACACTCGCCATCTCGAGAATCTCATCGAACTTTCACATAAAGAGGTCGCAAGAACCAGGAGAGAGGATACAAACTTCCACCATGTGGCCAAGATGTACGTTGAGAATCTCACCGCGTCTCTAGACCTTTGGAACGGGCGGTACAAGCGCAACCTGGTCAATGCTTTTCGCGAACTGCAGGACGAGGGCGTGGTTGAGATCATTACCTGCTGCGCAACGCATGGATTCTTGCCCCTCATTTCAACTCAGGAGGCAAGACGTGCGCAGGTCCGGATCGCTGTCGCGAATTACAAAAAGCATTTTGGAAGACAGCCTCGCGGTATATGGTTGGCCGAATGTGCATATGAGCCGGGCTTGGAATCCCTACTCGCGGAGTCCGGCCTTGATTATTTCATCAGCGATACGCACGCGATACTTTACGGTGATCCGCGACCTCGCTATGGCGTGCACGCGCCGGTTGTATGTTCAAACGGCACCGCCGTCTTCGCCCGTGACCTCGAAACTAGCCAGCAGGTATGGTCCGCCGAGATCGGTTATCCGGGAAATGCGCTATATCGAGAGTTCTACCGTGACATCGGCTGGGACGCGCCGCTAGATTACCTCAAACCTCATCTTCATGAGGACGCAGCAAGACGCCATTTGGGACTCAAGTACCATCGCATCACCGGCCGCGACATTCCGCAAAATAAGAAAGAGCCATACATCCCCGCGATGGCCCGGGAACGGGCGGCGGCCGACGCTGCACACTTTCTAGGTGAGCGGATATCACAGGCGCAAAAGCTTCGCGAAACGTTCGAAGGTCATCCCCCGCTTGTCGTATCGCCCTACGACGCAGAGCTTTACGGGCACTGGTGGTACGAGGGGCCGCAGTTTCTAGATTTCTTTTTTAGGAAAGTCCACTTCGACCAGGACCAGATACAGTGCATCACACCCGGCGATTTTCTCGATACCGGCCTCCCAATTCAGGTACAGCAGCCGACAGCGTCGAGTTGGGGCGAGAACGGCTATTACAAGGTCTGGATCAATGAGCAGAATTCATGGATGTATCCTTACCAGCATGACGCTGAAAGACAGATGACTGAATTCGCAGAACGCTTTACCACTGCTGAACCTTCGGACATGCAAGCTCGCATTCTCGCTCAGATGGCCCGCGAGTTGCTCCTCGCGCAGTCATCGGACTGGGCCTTCCAGATATATAAGGGTACGACGGTCGAATACTCGACCCGAAGATTTCAGTCTCATATTCATCGATTCGAGCTGTTGAGGAAGATGCTCGAGCAGGAAACCTTAAATGTGGAAAGTCTCGACATCCTTTCGGAGATCGAGGCCCGAGACAACATATTCGGCGAGATCGATTTTCGCGTGTTCGCAAGAGCGACTAGTTAGATCAGCGCCCTCGCCTTCTTTATTACGTTTTCAACGGTAAATCCGTAATCACGAAAAACATCTTCAGCGGGTGCAGATGCCCCGAAACGATCGACACAAAGTGTGTCCCCCTTATCGCCAACATACTTCGCCCAACCTTGAGAAACGCCAGCCTCGATCGCGAGCCTTGCGGTTACGGGCGGAGGAAGCACGTCATCCCGATACTTTTGCGTTTGAGCGTCGAAAAATTCCCAGCACGGCATTGACACTACTCGGGTCGGCGTTCCGGCCGCAGTTAATTCTGCCCGGGCCTTCATCGCGAGGCCAACCTCAGACCCAGTGGCGATAAGCATTACTCTCGGTGACGCTGCCTTTCCAGACTTTGTCTCAGCCTCCGCGAGAATATACGCGCCCTTGTGCAAGCCGCGAGCATCCGCAAATTTCTTACGGTCTATGAGGTCCACCTTTTGCCGCGAAAGGGCAAATGCGGTCGGACCATTGCCGCGTTTTAAGGCGGCCCGCCAGGCTTCCCGCACCTCATGTGCGTCACACGGCCGGATGACGGCTAGATTCGGTATCGCACGGAGGGCGGCAAGATGTTCAACAGATTGATGTGTGGGGCCGTCCTCGCCGAGGCCGATAGAATCGTGCGTGAAAACAAAAATGGTCTGAACGTGCGAGAGAGCCGCGAGCCGGATCGCGGGCCGCATATAGTCCGAGAACGTCTGAAATGTGCCGCCGAAAGGAATGGTTGACCCATACAGAGCCATTCCGTTCATGGTCGATCCCATTGCATGCTCGCGAATACCAAAATGGATATTCCGGTTTTCATATTTGCCGAACTGAAGGTCCCCTGAGGATTTAATGAACGTATTATTGGACGGAGTTAGATCGCCTGAACCGCCGAGCAAGCCCGGGATCGTATCTGCGATCGCATTGATGACATCGCCCGAGTATGCTCGGGTTGCCTTGGCCTCTACATCATCGAATTTTGGCAAGCTTGCTTCCCAGCCGTCGGGCAGCTCACCTTTACGAATATCGCGGAACTGACGGCCGAGGTCGCTATGTTTTTTCTCGTACCGGGCGACCAGCTCCTTCCAGTCCCTATCCCGCTTGGCGCCCTGCTGAACGGCCTTCTTAAAGTGATCGGCAGCTTCCTTTGGTACCCAGAAATGCTTATTCTCGGGCCATCCGAGATTACGCTTGGTTTCACGAATGGCGTCTTCACCAGGAGCATCAGAGTGCGCCTTATTAGTGCCCTGTTTAGGCATTCCGTACCCGATGATCGTGTGCACTCGGATCAATGACGGCCGGTCCTTGACGGCCTGGGCTTCCTTGATCGCTTTTTCGATCGCAATAAGATCATTTCCGTCAAGCACCTCGGAAACATGCCAGCCCTGTGCCTCGAATCTTCTCGTTCTGTCCTCTGTGAATGCCAGGTCGGTCGAGCCGTCGATGGTGACGCGATTGTCGTCGTAAAGATATATGAGATTGCCTAACTTTAGGTGGCCGGCTAGCGAAGCTGACTCATAGCTTATCCCCTCCATAAGGTCACCGTCAGAGCAAATGCAATAGATGTAATTGTCGACGACCGGAAATCCGCGTCTGTTGAATTTCGCCGCGAGGTGACTGCTGGCGATACCCATACCCACTCCGTTCGCGAAACCCTGTCCGAGAGGACCTGTCGTGATCTCAACTCCGGGCGTCAAGACATTTTCAGGGTGGCCCGGCGTTTTGGAGTGGAGTTGTCGAAAATTCTTGATCTCTTCCATCGATAGGCCGTAACCGGTCAGGTAAAGCAATGAATAAAGCAGCATCGAGCCATGACCAGCGCTCAAAAGAAACCGGTCGCGTCCAAACCACTTTGGATTCCTGGGATTGTGGCGCAGGAATCTCGTCCAAAGGACATACGCCGCGGGCGCCATTCCCAGGGGCAGGCCTGGATGTCCTGAATTCGCCTTCTGGATCGCGTCGAGCGAAAGCGTGCGGATCGTGTTAATGCAAAGCTGGTCGAGATTCGATTTTGCGCTCATGTCGATATTGGCAATTCGCACGGCCTCGGCGGAGCGAGCGTGCTTAGAGGATGAGAATCCAACTACAGGATCAAGTGTCAGTCTACCGCAAGCTTATCCAAATCTCGATTCCGGAGCAGAAATCCCGCATAAAATATGGCGGCGGAGAGCGTGAGAGCAGCCAATGAGGGCGCTCCGAGGGACCAGAAGACCATGCCCAAATACGCACCCACGTAAATCCTCAAAGTTAGGGTTGAGAGGGCGAAGGTCGCAAACAATAACGCGTAAAACCCTTTCCCTTTCAACCTGACACAGATCCATAAATACGTCACATAAACGTACCCAGGAAGCAAAAGTACGAAGTGGTATCGCTCGGTAACATTTGTTATCAGCGGCGCGACACAAAGAGCCAGTGCTACGCCGCCCCAATAAGAAACTATAGAGTGAGAGCGGCGGAATATCATTCGATAAGCAAAGAGAACAAGTATGATGGAGAACTCGATCGCCAGGCCGGTCCATTTCAGGATCGTCGGATCAATGACGGCGATCGTCATCGAATACAGTTTTCCGTCGTATACAAAGGCAGCTCCTTCGCTAAACAGCCTTGCGATAACGGCCTGAAGAGAGCCATTTCCAAAGAACGATAAAGGGTGTGTTCTGAGGTCCGTATGGAACGCGATGTTCGTCGTCCAATAAACGATATAGTCGAGATTCTTTTGCGGTCCATAGATGAGAGACGGCAGGCCTAATCCAACGGCAAGCCCGATGGCAGCGCCCAGTACGACCTTCATCCGCCCGGAAAACGCCTGATATGCGATAACAGGAGCGCTGAAGACCTTTGCAACGAACGCGATACCAAGGGCAAAGCCGCCATATATCTTCTTACCGCGAGCGGCGAGAAACAACCCTAGGACGGTGATGGCGAGCGTGAGGCCATTTACTTGGCCGGCCCCGATCTCAGCGGTGATAGCGTCGAAGCAAAAGATCACGGGTATTAAGTGCAGCGCCCATTTCTCAAACGGCGAGAGCTCAGAGAACGCGCCGCCAAGCATCCCTCTAACGAACATCGCGATCGTCAACCCGAGCAAAGCGGCCGACATTCCCATCCAGATCGCTCCCGCGACTACGTAGGGTAGCATCGACAGCGGTATGAACAACACGGCGATCAGCGGAAGGTAAAGGTAGGGCAGGCCGCGCCCTGAAAGAGTGGTATATATGTCCTGACCATTCATCGTGTGTTGCGATGCGTCGAGGAACACGTACAGATCCAGATAGTGGTTGCGCATCTTAAGCACGCTCAGCACCATCCCAACCGCTACGGTAATAGCAAGTCCGATAGTGAAACGCTTGACGAATTTTTCATCGGCGAAAAGCTTCTCGAGACTTTTCCGAATGTTCGTTATTGCAATCATTCCCGGTCGTTACAAGGATTCAGCTAAAGTGTTGTTCGTAAGCAGCGTCATGTCGCTCACGGAGTTTGCGATAAACCGTGTGGTTGACCGGATCAACCGCTAAGGGCTCACCGCCGGATGTTTCATCAACAAGCCCAAGTGCAAAAAGAGCGGCCCCGCGAGACGTGACCTCCTCGCGACAAGACAAGTTCAGGCTTCGGCCGAGCACATCGGTAATGATACGGGCCCATACCGGAAGCACGTCAAAAGCGCCGCCGGATGCGACAATTTCATTTATGGTAACCACACGCTCGAGCCGATCGAGGATCTCGGCAAAACGAAACGCGACGCCCTCCATCGCCGTCCGCAGAATTTCCGCGGGTCCGGAAGCGGGTCCTTCATAGACGGCGCCCTGTGCGTTTTCGTGATAGCCGGTGCTCCTTTCGCCAAAATAGAAGGGCATCACCAAAGGGCCATCGAGACTCGGCCGAGCCGTTGCGATCAACTGATCCAAATTGTGAGAAATGGCGAACCCCTTCGAGAATTTCGCGATAAGATTGCCTCCGTCAGAAAGAGCTCCTCCTAGGACAAAGAGTTTATTGTCAATACGATAACACCAAAGGCCGCGTGGGATCTGATCCGGCGGATCGCCATCGAAAATGACACGCACGGCGCCAGACGTGCCGAGCATCAAGGCCGCCCTCCCTGGAACGGGGCCGCTTGAGCCCAAACTGTTCGCGACGCCGTCAGCGATCGGAATGTGAATTTCCGCATTTGCGAGCCTTCGCCACCGGGCCGCAAACCTATCGTTCAAACGCGCCGGCCCTGATGTCACTCGCGGGAGCTGCTCAAGACTGATCGAAACAAATTTACGCAGATCTTCGTCCCATTCACCCGATCGAACATCAAGCAGCCCGGTGCCCGATGCCATCGAAACGCTGGTCTCTAACCTGCCAGTCAATTGTTTGAAAACGTAGTCGCTGAAAGACACCCAGTGTGTCGTCCGCAACCATACATCAGGTTCGTCGTGCTGCAGCCGAAGGAGTTTCGCTGGCCAAAAACTTGAATGAAAATGCGCACCTACTCGGTTATGGATGCTCACTTCATCGAATTCACGGCGCAGCACCTCGGTATACCTGCCGCTCCGAGTGTCAGCCCAACCAAATACGGGAGTGGTCGGTTTACCGGCCTTGTCCAGGCCGACTAAGCTGTGCCAAAAGCATGTGATAGAGACGTCGGAGATCGTGCCGGTCACGTTCTCGGAATTTGAGAGGCAGCCATCGATAACCGACACGACCTCGTCGAAGGCCTCGATCCCGGCCATTTCTGACGCGCCCTCGACCGGCGAGTCAAAGCCACGGGAAACTCGAAATTCCGTTCCCGGAACACTCTCGCACTGCAGATCGTACAATGATGCGCGAACGCTCGAGGATCCAATGTCGATCGCCATGACGAACTGTTCTGTCATCCGCCGCTAATTTTAATTGGTCGGGTGAGGGCAAACAAAACACGGGTGAAAAACCATTGTTTGCCAAATCGGTTTTACGCTATCATTATCGGCACCAATTGCTTATGAAGAAGTGCTTAGCCTGCGGTAACGACAATCCGGACGAGATGGCGTTCTGTCTGCAATGCGGAAAGCCGGTTTCGGCCCCAGCGACCTCGGGCTGGAGCGGTGAAGATCAGTCCACCGTAGCTCTGAGCAGCGGGCCCCCGACTGTTCCGGGCAATAGTGTCGAAACGCGATTCTATGGCCGCGGATTCACGGTCAGTACTGAAGGGGGCGGCCCGGCAGGAACGCAATCTGCCGTCGCCGTTCCACAGAAAAGCCGGACTGGCCTCATTTTTGGCGTTCTGGCGGGAGTTGTCGTCCTCTTTGTCATCGGCGCCGTCGCGCTCGTTGGCGGATATTTTTACTTGAACCGAGGGACCGTCGCCGTCGTCGCTAACGCCAACTCGAATACCGCATCGCCTAAGACCGGCAATACGAATTCCGTCTCAAATTCCAACACTATCGCAAATACAAATTCTGCACCCAATCCGACTCCTGTACCCTCGTTCACTCCTCCGACCGAGGCGTCAAAGACCGGCACATTTACGGTCAACGCTAACGCGGGTTGGCAGTTGTCGAATATCGATACCGTGCCTCTGGAGGAATTCACGACAAATGCGACCGGCACCGTCGATGTCGTGGGCGTAAAGGCAGGACTCGGCCCGAAGGGCGTAAATGATAACGCTTCAAAATCGCGTCGCTTGATACCTGAGTTCCCGACCGGCGCCCTGCTTATGAGGACGCGCTACGCCGATGGCAATTTTTCAAACGTTCAGGCGGTGCTCGGTTTTGGAACGACCGGAAGTTGGCGGAACGAGAAGCAGGAGCGAGGCAAGATCGAGTTCTGCGTAAACGATAATGCCCCGCAAAACAATGCAGGGCAATTCATCGTCAACGTCAAAATGACCAAGGTGCCTAAGACGAACTGATCCCGAACGTCTTTTTTAGCCACCATCGAAACCCCACGAACAAGAACCTGTAATCTTTGAAGAATTCGGGTGGTTTTCCCTCAAAATAATGCCCGATGAACTGTAGCACCCATCCAAACACAAACAGTCCCAGGGCGATACGCCATAGGCCCGCTATAAAAAACGAGGGAATGATCAGAACGAGCGAGATAACGATCATCGGTATCCCAAACGTGTGAGTCAGTTTATTCACGGGGTGCTGATGACTCTCGGAATACTCGTCTATCCACTCATTCCATGTGCGTCCATCCATCATAGTGAATTCCCCTTCTGCCTATCCTAGCACTTAATCGATCGGTGGAAGCATGCTTTTGATGGTCATCCCATCATCAAACTCGAGGGCATCGCGGACCTCGAACCCATCCAACAGCGAAAGATCAAAGAACGTATCCGCGTCGGGTACATCTATGGGTATCTCGGTGACAAGCCACTTTTCGATAAGATCCCTGAATGCCTCATATGTTTTTGCCCCGCCGATGATGTAAATATCCTTCCATGGCTCGGTATCGAGTTTGAGAACGTCGAGGCGATCATTTGCAATAATGACTCCTTCTGGCACCACGAGGTTCTTCGAATTCGTAAACACGACATTTCGCCTATCGGGGAGCGGCCGCCCAATAGAGCGCCAGGTGGTCGATCCCATTACGACCGTATTCCCTGTCGTCGTCTCCTTAAAATACTTTAGATCGGCCGGATAGTGCCAAGGAAGCGCGCCGTCCTTACCAATGGCCCCATTTTTAGAAATGGCTACAATACCGACGATCATATCGAGATCCGCTTTCCTTTATAGACACCAACTTCTGACCCCTTCGCCATTAGAACGGAGTACGGCTTAGCCCCCGTCAGAAAGCCAAATTCCTCTCCATAGGTCAGCGCGAAATCAACATCGATATTCTCGTCCTTGACGGAGAAAAGCTCCCACTTGGGATGCTCGACCTTGTACTCGTCCACACGATCGCGGCCCCGCGAAGTATATCCCCAATAATGTTCGATTATGAATTCGCCATGCGAGTCTTCAGCTGGAACCCCGATATTACTGTCAATGGCCACGGCGAGAGCGTTCTTGCAGCCCGCGCGTTCCCAAGTGTAAGAGACATTGTTCTCCCCTCGCTCGTGTGACATTTGCCAGCACTCGTACGGCTCGCCATAGGCCATGCGTGCAACAGTCGCGATCGCCCAACGAGGCACGATCTCTTTAACAAAACAGACCGCCCGCCTGACCTCACCCTCGACCTCGCGAAAGACATAGTAACGAAGGTTTACTTCCTCAAAGTTGATATGAAAAGGGATCGGCACCCCCAACACTCGCGTCTCAAGGAACATAAAACCCACGAGGCTGACAAAGCATTTTCCATCCTGAAGGTCCAACCGGCAGCCGGCCGGCACGCGCCGCTCAAGAAGCTCCGGCGGAACTTCGTAATTCGCCATGATAAGGTCTTGCCACCGAGCTGTTAGGAATTTCTGCATCACAAGATGACCCGCTTTTCGCCGGCACGAACGGTCACCTTCTCGCGGTCAAAGTACTCAAGCAGTGGAATGGCATATTTGCGCGAAACCCCGGCCAGATCCTTGAATACCGCCACGTCAATAGCCCGATCCCCGGAACTTGATGCGTGAGAGCGCAATCTTGCCACGAGCTCGTCGATCACGGCACGTGCGAAAATGAATTCATCACTGACCTTTACGAGTTCCCCCGAATCCAGAAGCGTTCGCAGCAGCTTTTGGCCGTCAGTCGATGAGACGCCTGTCTTATCGACCGCACCACTGATCACTTCTGACGCCTTTGGGACCGCAAGTCCGGCCGCAGAATATGTTCTTGTAAGCATATCTACGAATTCGGTTTCCTTTTGACCAAGCTGCTGTGACCGTCCGGCAATCTGAATGAGGCCTTGAGTTGACGTCAAGCGGCCTGACCTCTCTTCGGCGGAGATTATCGCCAGAAAGATATCTTCCGTCAGGCGCGCACCTGCTTTCTCGCGAAGAACGTCGCGTGGTATTCCTTTCGCCAACGGCTCCTTCTTTTGAAATTCGTTAACAGCTTCGAATGTTCGTTGTCGAAGATCCGGGAAAATGGCGGCCGCAACATACCGCACGCCCGTGTCGGTTATTTGGCCAGCCTTCACTCCCTCAGCCACAAGATCGCCTACTACGGACCCGCTCATTCCAAGTCGTGCTGACAGCTCTTCCGTAGTAATACCTGTCTCGCCCGAAGTTTGAATAAAAGCCCTTGTCAACTCGCGTTCATCACCCAGACTATCCTTCAAATTGCTTAGTCTAGCCACGGCGGTCGGCTGCTCACGCCGGCGATATCTCATCGCGAACGGATCCAAGACAACACCTCCTGCGATCGTCACCTGGGGCGAATAGCTTCGCAAAATGAACCGGTCGCCCGCTACCGCGACAACGGGCGACTCCAATCGTACCTGAGCAAAGCCCCTCCCCCCAGGCGGGATCTCTGCCTTTTCGTTTAGAACCTGCAGCCTGGCCAATACTTCATTAGTGCCGATATGGAATCTTACTCGCTGCCGTGTTCTTAGAGGCCTCGCCGCATTTGGAAGAACCTCAATATGTGCGTCTACCGCTTGCGTATAATGAAAGACCGAAGGTGCGCCCAGCGTCATTCCTCTCTCGATCTCGGAGTGGTCGACACCGGTTAGGTTCAACGCAACACGACCGCCGGACGACACCTTATGCAAGCTGCGCCCGTGCGATTGCAGGCCACGCACACGCACCTTCCGCTTCTGAGGTAATAACTCCAGCTCGTCACCTTCCGTTACGGTCCCGGACGCAAGCGTACCGGTCACGACGGTGCCAAAACCCTTCATTGTGAAACTGCGGTCTATCGGAAGGCGCATTGCCAAAGTATTATCCTTCCGCTTGCCGGCACCTGCCGCCTCCGCAAGCGCTAGCCTTAGATCATCTATCCCGGAACCGGTAACGCTCGAGACCGCGATCAAAGGAGACTTTTCAAGGAACGATCCCGCCACAAGTTCGGCAACATCCAGTCTGGCCATCGCGATTGTCTCTTCGTCAGCAAGGTCCGCTTTGGTCAGAGCGACGACGCCGCTCGTTATGCCGAGTAGGCGGGAAATATCGAAGTGCTCCCGCGTCTGCGGCATCACACCCTCGGTGGCCGCGACGACAAGGAGAACGACGTCTATTCCGCTCGCCCCGGCCAGCATGTTCTTTACGAATCTCTCGTGTCCGGGGACATCGACGAATCCAAAATGGATATCGCCGATCGTCGTTTCGGCAAAACCAAGATCAATGGTGATTCCGCGCCGTTTTTCTTCCGGCAAACGATCCGCGTCAACGCCGGTCAGTGCTTTGACCAGGGCAGTTTTGCCGTGGTCGATATGACCGGCGGTGCCGACTACCTTTTCCATGTCGAAAAGGTCGAGGCGAGGTAGAAGAGAACGGGCGGCGGAACGAGAACAAGAAACATTATCAACAGGGTCGAAACGAGCGAGTAGCTCCACGCCGCACTGCCGGACTTGATACTAAAAACTGCGAGCCCCGCACGCTTTGTGAGGAAGAGGAAAAACGCCGGTACGATGACGGCTATCGCTAACACTATCCAATACGCCCATTCGGGGGAGTTCCCGCCTTGCCCGGATGGGCCCATTACCATCATGAACATTCCAAAGAATGCTGCTCCGGCCACTACCGATCCGACTATCATGCTCAGAATATCGGTCAACAAAACAAACCCGGCAGCTTTTCCGGCCGCGGCCCAGCCCCTGCGCTTCAGCCACACGATCTCGCCCACGACAGTGACCGCCAAAAGGAGAAAGAAAAGAAAGACTGCTGCCCACTCA